>CALALK010000217.1 GCA_937923125.1 uncultured Carnobacterium sp. | reverse complement strand
ATACTCAGCCTTTTCTTCTTCAATGCGGTCAGCTACCTTCACTTCTTCCAACGTTTCTAAAATCACTTCAAGCATAAACTCGACAAAGACAGTCGCATCATTTTCCTTGTTACTGATAGCGAGCGCATCATAGTAGCCTTGCTGATGCGCATGAATTACAGACTCAATCGGAAGCCATTCGAATAGCGGATTCCATCGACTCAAAATCAAACTTTGCCACAATCGCCCCATGCGACCATTTCCGTCTTCAAAGGGATGTATCATCTCCAATTCAAAATGAACGAGACATGATTTAACTAAATCGAGCAAATCACTGTTCTTAGCCCAGGAGAATAACTCTTCCACAAGACCTGGAACAAACTGCGGACGTGCGCCTATGTGAACCACTCGTCCACTCGCATCATAAACACCGACATCCCTCAACCGAAACTGCCCTGGATACTTTACAAGGTCCTGCGTCAACAGGCGGTGCGCCTCTAAGAAATCTTCTACTCTATA
Source organism: uncultured Carnobacterium sp. (assembly GCA_937923125.1). GTDB lineage: Bacteria > Bacillota > Bacilli > Lactobacillales > Aerococcaceae > Granulicatella. The sequence goes on along the minus strand of CALALK010000217.1, from coordinate 2,027 downwards.
CGGGTCCATCGAAAATACACGTTCGTACGCGTCATACGCATTTTGGACTTCATGAATATCCTTTGGCGGTCCTAGAACTCTTCGTCCTTCGATAATATCCGTCACTTGTTCTAACGTCAGACTATTATTTTCAATCGCTAACGATGATTGAATCGAGCGGATTCGGTTTTCCTTGCGCAATAATAGCGGACGTCGCTCAATGGAATATTTTGTCAGGAGTTCCGCAATATTGTGCACTAGTCTCAAGGTTTTCTCCGTTATCTGAAAATTAGGTTCCATCCTTTACACCTCGCTTTTCTCTATTGTAGCGGTTCTCTAATATAGATTCAAGCGAATTATGAGCGGATTATAAGCGAAAATGAAGCTCTTATCGAGGTTTCATTTTCATTTATTTTTGTAAAGTGAGTTTTGGCTATTGATTTATTGTATACACAGAACTATACTACTGTATATACAGTTAAAAAGGAGAGTTTTATTCTGATGAAAAATGTTCGTTTTATGACACTAACCGCACTATTAACCGCGATTGCCATCTTCATTCCTATCGCGATGCCACTAAAATTGGTGATTCCACCTGCTTCATATACACTCGGAAGCCACGTTGCAATCTTTATCGCGATGTTTATCAATCCGTGGATGGCCATCTTCGTCGTTCTGGGGTCATCATATGGCTTCTTTATTTCCGGGGCGTACCCACTCGTTATCGTTTTCCGCGCGCTATCGCATATTCTCTTTGCGACACTTGGGGCCTTTTTCCTACAGAAATATCCAAAGACACTAGAAAATCGCAAAGCGTCATGGATTTTCAACTTCGTATTGGCGCTCATTCACGCAGTCGGCGAAGTATTGGCCTGCGTACTTTTCTACTCGGTTTCAGGGACGGATCTTCAAAGCATGTTTTACGTCCTCTTCGTCCTAGTCGGATTTGGTACAGTGATTCACAGTATGGTAGACTATGAATTAGCACTAGCGGTGTATAAAGTTTTACAAAAAAGACGTTAAAAGAGGGAAACTATGCCAAAAGAACGAAAAGCTGAATTACTAAAACTGCTGAAAAACGCGCCAAAGCCACTCAACGGTCAAAGCCTGGCGGAACATTTCCACGTGACACGACAAATTATCGTGCAAGATATCGCGCTTCTTCGCGCTGATGGAGCCACGATTCTATCGACCAACCGCGGATATGTCTACAAAGAGCAAGAGAGTTCGCCGTACGTTCATCGCCTCTTTAAGGTCAAACATGATACCAAGGCTATCGAAAGTGAACTGCTGGCGATTGTCGACAATGGAGGTCGCGTTCAAAATATCCAAATCGACCATCCTGTTTATGGTGAAATCCAAACGCTCGTGAAACTGACCTGTCGCCGTGACGTTCAGCACTTCTTGGAGCAAATCCATCAAGCGGACTTCCGCCCACTGTCGTCTCTAACAGACGGTGTGCATTATCATCTGGTTGAGGCCGAAAACCAACAAGACCTCGACTATATCGAAGACGCCCTCGACAAATTAGGGTATTTAGTGAAAGAAGATTAAATGAAATAAGCACCACACGATTGTGTGGTGTTCTTTTTTCATTCTTTAGAGGTATGCCGTTTCCCTAAACGTTTCGCCTGTGCTTCTGTCATTTCTACAACATTCCCCCAATTTGTATTGTGCGGCATGTTCCCTTTATTGTACCAATACACATCTGACTTTCCTTTTTTAGCTACATATACAGTGCGGTATTCTTCTTGATTTACGGTTGTTTCGGTTACAGCTTCAGTTACAGCCTCAGTCTGGGCAACAGTAGTTTCTACTTTTTTCTTCGCAAATAACGGTTCCGCATTACCAGTCGCATAGTCTATTTTCGCATTTGGCGAAGTGTTATCTAAAACCACATGGGTCACACCATCTTTATCGACGTTCTCTTGTTTTGTTCCAAATGAAATCTTCATCAGAGTTCCATCACTTTTAATTCCAGCATACTGCAACTCAATTTTTCGAGGAATGAGTTCATCCCCTTCGTAAATTGGCGTTACTTTATAATC
>CALALK010000216.1 GCA_937923125.1 uncultured Carnobacterium sp. | reverse complement strand
GCTTAATTGAGTGCTTTTTTGAGTTTTATTTCAAAAAAATGGAGTTTGTGAAAAGCTTATAAGATAAAGGTTTAAAGCAATCTCAAGGAAATGAAATCTATTTACATCATTTGTAAATTCTGAAGTTTGTTGGATTTGCAACTTCCGAAAAAGGCTTATCTATAAGAAACATAGTGCCCCTCTCTTTGAAAATAACAGCGTACGTAAAAATCCCAAAATTCACTTATAAGTGAATTTTGGGATTTCAACTAATATTGTGAACTCGTTTATTAATCGCAATATAAATTGAAAATAGGCATGAAAAAAGACGATAGATTTTTGATTTTTCTATCGTCTTTGTGTTTTGTATTTCATTAGACAAACTGGTATTTGTTAATTTGTAAATCTCAACAAATACCCATTTGGATCTTGTATTAAAAACTCTATTTGCATTTCTTCTATTCCATTAACTTGATATATGTTTCTAGTTAGTTCTCTGTATAATTCTATATTCAAATGATTCACTAATTTATAAAGCTCTTCAATATCATCAACAGCTATTGAAAAATTTATTCCTCTTCCCAATGGATATAATAGTTCACCTATATTCCAACCATCATCGTGAATTTGTTCAAACATAAACTGACTATCTTGAAATGACATGAAAACAAATTTATCTTCAGTACGTTCATATTCAATTTTAAATCCTAATTCTCTATAAAATTTTTTAGTCCGTTCAATATCAAAAACTGACAATTCAGGAATCATCCTATTAAAATTCATGTTTCTTCCTCGACAAATTATAAATTCCCAGCTCTACAAGCGAAGGATTTAATTATTTTTTCTTTTTGGTTTTGGTGTAGGTAATTCATCCTAATTGTGCGATGTTTTGTTTTATCTCCAATGATCTCGAGTTTGGGCCACTAAGATGAGTCCTTTTGTAAAGGAGATGGTCATCTTGTCACTTGTAAATTCATTGCTGACAAGTGCCACTGGGTATGCGTAGCTTTTTGAATCGAGCGTGTATTTAACATCGACGAGGGTGACATTTTCCACAGGAGTCATACTAATAAAGGAAAGGTACTTCGTAAAGTCCATCTTTTTAATCGTGTATGTGCCTGGCTGGATGAAATTCACGACATTCGTTGCATCCTCGAACACCACATACGGAATGAGCGGTGCTAAGTCTGGTCGCATCATCGTCCATAAGGTACTAATCGCGTGGTCCACTCGCCCGCCAAAAGAACCGAGCACATGAATCGGTGTCTCTTTGTAATGCTCCTTTACCCATAGTAAGGCTGCCTCAAAGTCAGTGTCGTCTTTTTCAGAAGGAAGCTGGACAATAGTGTTCGCTGCTTCATGAATCAAGTCGCGCTGTTCTTTTGTGACAGAATCAAAGTCCCCAATCGCTACTTCCATGGGAAGGTGCTGATCTAATAACCGAAGAGCACCACCATCGACTCCGACAAAACGGAAATCTTCATAAGCCTTACCGTATCGGTTTTCTAAGAGCGCCTTGATGTTTTCTTTGGTGTTTGGTCCTCCCAAGACAATCACAACTTCCATCTTCGTCCCTCTTATGCTTCTTTAATTGAATCAATCGCAGCTTTGATATCTTCTGCGTAGTATACATATGAACCGGCAACGGCAACGTCTACCCCTGCTGCAGCGCAAAGTTTCGCTGTTTCGCCGTTCACTCCGCCGTCCACTTCGATTAAGTAGTGGTAGCCTTTCTCTTGGCGTAATGCGACTAATTCGCGCACTTTATCTAATGTTTCTGGAATGAATGATTGACCGCCGAATCCTGGGTTTACGGTCATCACTAATACTAAGTCCACTTCGCTTAAGACTGCTGAAATCGCACTTACTGGTGTTCCTGGGTTGATGACGACACCGGCTTTCACACCTTCTGCTTTAATCGCTTGAAGCGCGCGGTGAATATGTGGCGTTGCTTCCACGTGAACAGAGATGTAGTCTGCTCCTGCTTTTGCGAATTGTGGAATGAAACGTTCTGGGTTTTGGACCATTAAATGGCAGTCTAATACTAAATCCGTCACAGGACGTAATCCTTCAACGATGTTTGGTCCTAATGTGAGGTTTGGAACGAATTGTCCGTCCATCGCATCGATATGAATCCAATCTGCTCCTAATTTTTCGACTTTCTTAACGTCTTCTCCTAGTGTTGCAAAATTTGCGCTTAAAATTGATGGTGCTACTTTCATGTTCTATCTCCTCTATCTACTTTTTTCGTTTATACACTGGTTTTCTTTGGTCCAGTTCTTCATAGAAATTCAAATAATGGTCGTATCGCTCTTGCCAAATGTCTCCTGACTCCACTCCGGCAATCACGGCGCAGTTTGGCTCATGTTGGTGCGAACACTCTCTGAATTTACATTCATGCTCTACTTCGACAAACTCAGGAAATAAATGCGGTAAGTCTTCTTTTTCAATCTCCATAAAATCAACCGTACTAAATCCCGGAGTATCCGCAATCCACACGCCTTCGATTTCATGAAGCGATACGTGACGAGTCGTATGACGTCCACGCCCTAACGCATTCGAAATCTCTCCCGTTTCTTGGTTTAATTCTGGAATCATCTCGTTCAGCAAGGTCGATTTTCCAACCCCAGACTGCCCTAAGAAGATGACCTTCTCACCACGTAGGCTTTCTAAAAGTGGCGCCTTGTCCTTCATGACTTCTTGCCCGAAATAAACCGGATAGCCGATTTTTTCATAACGTGCTTTTACGTCCACGAGGCGAGACATCCCTGCCACGTCCAGCAAGTCCGTCTTCGTAATCATGATGACTGGTTTCACATCCAAGCCTTCCAAGTAGACAAGGAAACGGTCCACTAGATGCGTCGAAAATTCTGGTTCGACCGCCGACATTACAATAATTCCGACATCCACATTGGCAACCGGCGGACGCACGATGGCATTCTTTCGTGGCAAGATTTTTGTTAGCGTTCCTTCTTGCAAGTTACTACTCTCGAACTCCACCACATCCCCAACAAGTGGCGATTGGCCTCGTTTGCGGAAAACTCCGCGCGCACGAGTTTGATAGATCACTCCATCCGATTCAATATAGTAGAACCCGCTCAACGCTTTAATAATAATTCCTTGAGTCATAAGTACTCCTTCAAAGTATAGATATCTTTATTATATAGCCTACGCCAACACATGACAAATGACTTGAAGAAAATAAGCATTCATTCGGATTACTCCGAACGAATGCTTAAATAGTTATTTTAGCTCCCAGAAGCGTAGGATGTGGCCGTCCACTTCGCGCTCGCCACGATAGTTGTAGTCACGCTCAAACGCCGTGCTATTTTCTGGAAGGAAAGTTGGTTGATTTCCGTACGTAAAGTTATACACTTCTTTTCCGTTTTCAACAGAATGGCTCATGCTTGCATCTACTTTATAAGGATCCGAAGAGGTATTTCCTTGAACCTTTGAATCAATGATTTTAACTTTTCCATCTAATTCCACACCGGCATGCGTAATCGCCTCATCCGTATACACCGGGTTCACGAATACATTGTTTTGCACCGTAATGCCTTTAATAGGTCCAAATGTTTCTTCAAAGTCGATGTTACTACGAGGTTTTGAATGAGGCCAATAGAAATCATTCGTCGTCCCTGAATTTACAATCATGTTATCCTTAATTAAAATCTCGTTATTATCATCAAACCCGAGTCCAAAGCCTTCATTCGCAAAGACCGTTGACACACGAATTCCAGCGCCACCACGGCTATCTTTAATCAAGTTATTCGTTACTTTATGATTTTTCCCGCCGAAGATACCTACACCACCAGCTCTCCAACCAAGTTCAATCGTATTATGTTCAAATGAATTATTCTCCGCATATACATTCGTGTGGATACTACTTGAGAATGTCGCTAGCGAGTCATCCCCATTGTTACGGATATTCGAGTTACGCACTACAGAATTACGAGTTCCTTGCGTAAAGTTCACCCCGTCCGCTAAGTTATTGCGGATACGGCTATTTTCAATCACGAGATGATCCGTATATCTCATGTCCGAATCATAGTCGCCAATCCAAGCCCCACATTCGAAGTGTTCAATCCACATATGGTCGATTCTTGAATCTTTACCGAAACTTCCCGCAAAGGCCTTGTATTGAGCCTTATCATCTAAATGGTCATAACGTGAGGTTAAGGCTGATGTCATCGCAAAGTTGCTAAACGTCAATCGATTTGAATCGTGGCCAATCTCGAATCCACCTTTTCCATTTTCATTCGTTGTGAAATTCAATCTCGAATACCACATTCCTGCCCCTGTAACCGTTAAGCCGTCAGCAGTCAGATTAATTTTTTTATTAATCTTGAACTCTCCGACTGGAATATAGAGAGTTTTCTTTTGTTCAATCGCTGCTTTTAGCGCTTTTTCAAACGCAACTGTACTATCTTGCCCATCTTTTGCACCATACTCTGAATCTGTGATTGAAATACTATTTTCTGGTTGAGGGATAGGTGCAGGGACATTTTCTAACTCCACAAAATCCAGCGCCAATTCAACACCATTATTCTCGATGGTCACTGTGTCTCCTGGCTCCACATGTTTCCCGAAAAATCCATGCACTTCATCAAAACTAAAGCGCGCATGACTATGATCCGTCGCCTTTGTATCATAGACATTACTTCCATCCACATATTGGTAGGCAGAGTTCGAATCCAAGTGGAAAGTGCGCATAGGCTCACCATTCACATAAACCTTGACTTCCCCTTTGTCTCCATCTTTAATGGAATAGCGCATTGTTAACCCATCTGCGCCTTCCTTCGCCGTGAACGTCACACTTCCGCCGTTGTCCACTTTCACATATGAATTATCGGAAGCTTCATACGCCAATTCATCAAATGTACGGTTATTGACGATTTCCGCATCCTTCAACTGACCGTCCACCGCTTCATAGCGAAGATAGTTTTGATTCGCTCCATATTGATTTTCGTAGTAAATCTCATCCGCATTTACCACATTTGTAGGTGCGAGCGCCACAGCACTAAGCCCAACAAGCACAGCCGCTAGTAAGAATTTTTTTTTTCCGTTTGAAATCATCATGATTTTCATCTCCATTCGATTCATTCTTCACCCTTCTATTTTAAGAATGGACTTTGAAGCTCGAATTGCTTTTTATGGAAAATTCCAAATCCCTTTTTAGAAATCCTTTCCTGCCTTTAAAAAATTTTCAAAGCTCTAACTATCTTTTCAGCAAATTTCTATCAAGAAGAATTCTAATTTATCCAAAATGAGAAAAAACGCCAATTTTTCGTGAAGCTCTCCCTGTCCCTAACCAGAACGAGCTTACAACAGCTCCAATCTCGCGTATTTAACTGAGGAGGACTTACGCAATCATCTCAAAAAGCACTTTTCACGTACTCACTGAGAAGGATTTATGCAATCATAAGCACCTGAAAACGAGAAACTAAAAACCTTTGGATTTTATAGTAGT
>CALALK010000215.1 GCA_937923125.1 uncultured Carnobacterium sp. | reverse complement strand
CATCAGATAATTCTTTTGCTAATGCATCGATTGTAGAATTAACTGCTGATTTTTTCTCATTAATGTTAGCGATTGATGAGTTAACTGTTTCGATTTGTGAATCGTAGTCTTGCGCGTTAACTGATGGCGCTAAAGCTCCTAATGATAATACTGTTCCTGTTACTAATACTGTTAATAAACGTTTTTTCAAGTGATTTTCCCCCATTGTCTTTCACTAATATATATTCGAAGTAGCCGGTCACGGCTTTTAATAAAACTTAACTTGGTACTATAATACCATAGGACTTTAGGCCGATGTTGATTTTCTTTGAATTGATAATACCTTGTAATAAAGCTGTAACATAACCCGAACGACTGACCTTTTTGATACATAAATCGTTATTTTATGTGAAATATTACAGGGTAAAATGTGAATTTTTGTTGATTTTTGACATGAAAAAAGTATAAATAAAAATTGGATTTCGGGAAAGCCGTATGGCTATCATCATAGTGACGGTAACGTTGTACCGGTTCGAGCCGAAGTCTCTCACCTTTAAAGCCTCAAAGAGGGCGTACGGAATAAATTCCTACGCCCTCTTATTCGTTTTAATACTATATACACGTTACTGTCACTATTGAAGCCATACATTACCCGAAATCCAAAACCAATCACCAAGGTTACCGCATTGAAAGGATCTTACGTAAAATATCTTTAGCTGCTATGGATTGAGTGGGGGCAGTTTTAAATGGTAATGTGTTCGGTTTTGCAGTTGAAATGCGCAAACTTAATCTTGAGTTTTAGAGCCAACAAATTCGGGCTTTTGACCAAAAAGTTATTTTGCAATATAACGTATACGTCATATTGTGTTTTTTACATTCGCTTTTGAAACATGATTGTGTAGGCGTTTATAGCAGGTTTGAAAATCTATTTAAAACATTTTTTTATTTCAAACTTTGTGAAATGCTCGTTATCGTCAGCTCACAAAGCAAAAAATTTTTAGTAGTTTTGGATACGATGCACAGAAGGATGATTCTGAAGAATACTGCGGATTTTATCATCATTGTAACGTGGGCGCATAAAATAAGAGAAGCTTAAAGAGTTATACGCAGTAGCTGATTGGCATAAGCTTCATCACTCGTGATTTGCTTATGCCTAATCAGCCTTGCGGAAATCCTTCACAGTGCGAAGGATTTGAAACCACTAAAAGAAAATGGACTCACACTGTGAGTCCATTTTTAGCTTTTGTCTTACTCCCGTAAGGATTCGCAAGAATCATCTGTCGCTTTATTATTTCAACACCACTAAGAAGTATTTTTTCTTACCGCGGCGGACGATGACGAAGCGTTCTTCGAAGGATTGTTCTTTCGTCCATTCGAATTCGAGGTCGGTTACTTTTTCACCGTTGATTGAAATCGCGCCGTTTTGAATGTCTTCGCGTGATTGTCTTCTTGATGGTTCGATGCCAAGGTCAACAAGCCAAGTTGCTAAGTTTTGGCTTTCTTTTGAACTTTCAAATGTTGGCATGTTTTTGAAGCCTTGTTCGATTTCGTCGGCTGTTAATTGTTGTACGTTTCCTGTGAAGAGCGCGTTTGTAATTTTCTTCGCGTCTTCTAGGGCTTTTTCGCCGTGAACGAAGCGAGTCACTTCTTCAGCAAGGCGGATTTGTGCTTCACGTTTATGTGGTTCTGTCGCCACTTTTTCTTCGAGCGCTTCGATTTCTTCGCGTTCTAGGAATGTGAAGTACTTGATGTATTTAATCACGTCGCGGTCATCTTGGTTTAACCAGAATTGGTAGAATTCGTATGGAGTTGTCTTTTCAGGGTCGAGCCATACAGCGCCACCAGCTGATTTTCCGAATTTTGTACCGTCTGATTTTAACATCAATGGAATGGTTAGACCGTATGCACGAGACTCTGCGCCTTCTACTTTACGGATTAACTCAAGCCCTGAAGTGATGTTCCCCCATTGGTCCGCACCACCGATTTGAACTTGCACGTCTTCTGTCTTGAATAAATGCAAGAAGTCCATTGATTGTAGGATTTGGTATGAGAATTCTGTAAATGAAATTCCCACTTCTAGACGGCTTGCGACCACGTCTTTAGCAAGCATTGTGTTCAAGTTGAAATGCTTCCCGTAGTCACGTAAGAAGTCTAATAATGATAAATCTTTTGTCCAATCGTAGTTGTTTACAAGGCGTAATGTTGCTTGGTCTTCATCTGTTGTGAAGAATAATTTCTTCATTTGCGCTGTTAATTTTTCAACATTATGTTGAACTTGTTCCATTGATTGAAGCACACGTTCGCTTGTACGACCACTTGGATCTCCGATAGAACCTGTTGCTCCACCAATCAAGATAACTGGTTTATGTCCTGCTAATTGGAAACGACGAAGAATCATAAATGGAATTAAGTGTCCAATGTGCATGCTGTCTCCAGTTGGGTCTACCCCACAGTAGAGCGATACAGCCTTTTCGCTTGTTAAGGCACGTAAGCCTTCTTCATCTGTCATTTGGTTGATGGCGCCGCGCCATTCTAAATCATCGATAATGTTCATCTTGTTTCTTCCCTTCTTTCTTGTAAATAAAAAATCCCTAATAGCCAAAAAGACTATTAGGGACGATTTTCACCGTGTTACCACCCTTGTTGACGATGCCAGGCATCATCCACTCGAGCATCCTTATCGCGGATGAGACGTCCTGACGGATAGCTCCCAAGTGTACTTCGCGGATGTGGGGGATTGTCTTGCACCAACCGACAATTCTCTTCTTTCTCCCGTGGACAACCACTACTGCGCTTGTTCATTGCTTCTATATGTGCATTTAGTATACGGCTTATCCTACTTGATGTCAATGACTACATTTCATCTGGAGCAGCTACGCCAAGAAGCGCTAAGCCTTGTTTTAGGATGCTTGCTGTTGTTTGTACTAAAGCGATACGGCTGTTGAAGGCTTCATCTTCAACGAGTACTTTTGTATGTGCGTAATATTTATTGAACGCTTGTGCTAAGTTGATAACGAATTTTGCAATTGCTGATGGTTCGCATTTTTCTTCAGCAAAGCGGACAACGTTTGGATAGTTTTCGATGAGTTTCAATACTTCCCACGCATCATCGTCTGTTAATGAGAATGCCTCTTTTGTATCGACAGTATGGTTGGCTTTACGTAAAATACTCATCGCACGAGCATGTGTATATTGTACGTATGGCCCTGTTTCTCCTTCGAATTGTACGACTTCTTCAAGCGCAAAGTCGAAGTTGTTTGTACGGTCGTTCTTCAAGTCGTGGAAAATAACCGCACCCACCCCAACAGCGTGAGCTACTGCTTCTTTGTTTTCAAGCGATGGATTTTTTGCTTCGATTTGTTTCAAAGCAAGTTCTGTCGCTTCTTTTAACACGCCTTCAAGAAGGATGATTTTTCCTTTACGTGTCGATAATTTCTTACCGTTCAATGTGATTAGTCCGAATGGAATATGCACGATATCTTCAGACCAAGGTAAGTTTAATTCTTTTAAGACTGCTTTTAATTGTTTGAAGTGGTTTGATTGTTCCATCCCTACCACGTAAATACATTTTGCAAAATCGTAAGTATTCTTACGGTAGTTTGCGGCTGCTAAGTCACGTGTCATGTATAATGTTGCGCCGTCTGATTTTTTAATTAACGCTGGTGGTAAATCATATTTCTCAAGGTCTACGATTGTGGCACCATTATCCACTTTTAGTAAGTTCGCTTCTTCAAGCATATCCACCACAACGTCCATCTTGTCGTTATAGAATGCTTCACCATTGTATGAATCAAAAGTCACACCTAATAAGTCATACACGCGGTTGAATTCTTTCAAGGATTCACTTCTGAACCATTCCCATAGACGAACCGCTTCTGGGTCTCCATCTTCTAGTTTCTTGAACCATGCACGGCCTTTGTCATCTAGTGTTGGGTCTAGTTCAGCTTCTTCATGGAAACGAACATATAATTTAATGAGTTCTGCGATTGGATCTGCTTTTACAAGCTCTTCGCTTCCCCATAATTTGTACGCTTCAATCAATTTCCCGAATTGTGTTCCCCAGTCTCCTAAGTGGTTGATACGAATTGGCTCATAGCCCACTTTTTTCTCAAGGTTCGCAATCGCGTTCCCAATCACTGTTGAACGTAAATGTCCCATTGACATTGGTTTTGCGATATTTGGTGAAGACATATCGATCACGACTTTACGTCCTTGACCGTAATCCCAGTCCCCGTAATGTTCGCCAAGTTCTAAGACTTCTTTTAAGACTTCATCGGCAAAAGCGCTACGTTCTAAGAAGAAGTTCGCGTATGGTCCCATTGCTTCTGCACGTTCGATGTGCTTATCGCTAACGGCTTCCACGATTTCTGTCGCGATGGCTTGTGGAGCTTTACGTAATACTTTTGCAAGTGTAAATGCAGGGAAAGCGAGGTCCCCTTGGTTTGCGTATTTAGGCACTTCAATCATTGATACGATTTCGTCAACGCTTAAATGCTCGCCGACTGTTTTTGCGATTTGTTCTGCAACAATTTTCTTATAATTCATCTTTGTTCTCCTTTTCTTTGGTTTTTATACTCGGATATCCATTTACACAAAAAAATCCCTATACGACGACAGTCATATAGAGACGAGAATTCCCGTGGTACCACTCTGCTTGCTCAAATTGAGCCACTTTACTCGGTAACGGCGAATCCGGATTATCCTACATTTCAAATAATCATTTCAAAAGTGCGGTTCATTTTTAATGAATGGTTGGCTTTCACCCTTCCAACTCGCTAATACATTCGGTTAAAAACTACTCTCTTTTTCATCAATTTTGCTATTTAACTGTCATCCACTGTATCATAACTAGCATCATTTTGCAATTTTACTTCTCTTTGAAATAACGAACCCCATTGACCACTGATGAAATGGCAAATAATACCGCAACGATTCCATAGAGGGGCTTCGAAACGAACGCTAAAATCACAAACGCAATCGCACAAATGGCGTAAACAATACATTGATATAAGTTTTGATTCATTCCTGTCACCTACTTCAATTTATCATGGTCATACGTGTGTACGAGTTCAAGCCCTGCAAAACGTTGTTGACGAAGCGCTTCGTACACGACAATCGCTGCCGTATTCGATAAGTTCAATGACCGCACATGCGTATCGTTCATCGGAAGACGCAAGCATTTCTCTTCGTTTTCGCGCATAAACTCTTCAGGAAGACCGGTTGTTTCTTTCCCGAACATGAAGAATTGTTCCTCATCACGGGCTAAATCCACCTCATCATAAGTATGGTTGGCGAATTTTGTAATTAAATATAATGGACGTTCTCCTAAATACTCTAAGAACGCTTCGAGGGATTTGTGATATGTAATATCGACATCATGCCAATAATCAAGCCCCGCGCGTTTTAAGTGCTTGTCATCTGTCGAGAATCCAAGCGGTTCAATCAGGTGCAGTGGCGAATTCGTCGCCGCACAGGTTCTTGCGATATTCCCAGTATTGGCTGGGATTTGTGGTTCAAATAATACGATATGATTCACCGTCATTTGGTTGCCTCTTCTCTATATTTTTCTTGTAAAACTACAATTGCTTTGTCTAATTCTTCAACTAACTCGATATCTTCCTTCGACGGATTTTCGAGCGATTCGAGTTTCTTCATCGCTGCTGCTTTTTGCTCGTTAAAATAATGAATCATCTCTTCGTTCGACTCATTCACGATTTCTGCAACGGCCCATGCAGCGGTTCCCTTCATCACGGGACGCATATCTTCTTTCATGACACGAAGAAGGAGTGGCACCGCCGTTTTATCGCGGTAGTTGGCCAGGGCGATAATCGCATTTCGCTGCAACGGCTTCTTCCCACGCCACGATCCGGCCATTTTGCCAAAGCGCTCCTTGAATTCCTTGTTCGAAATCGTCACGAGCGGCTTCAATAGCGGATGCGTCTCCTCAACGGATGGCTCCATTTCAGGATGCAAGTGGAAATCTTTCCCCTTATTATACGGACACACTTGCTGGCAAATGTCACAGCCGTAAATTACATGCCCGATTTTTTTACGAAACTCTTGCGGCATAAAGCCCTTCGTCTGCGTCTGATACGACAAACAACGCATGGCATTCATACGTCCGTCACCCAGGAGCGCACCGGTTGGGCAGAAATCAACACAGCGCGTACAATCACCGCATCCGTAGTCCACCATTTCGTCGGTTGGAAACTCGATATTCGTAATCAGCTCCCCTAAGTAGACATACGAGCCAAATTCCTTCGTAATGAGAAGTCCATTCTTGCCGACAAAGCCAATCCCTGCACGTTCAGCCACGCGCACATCGATTAATTCACCGGTGTCGACCATCGGCTTAAACCTAGAATCTTCGTCTTGAACTTCTTCCTTGATGTAGTTAATCAGTGCTTCCATGCGTCTTGAGAGAATAAAGTGATAATCCTCCCCCCACGAAGCCCGTGCAAAGGCCCCGCGACGCTCTCCCTTCACACGTTCCGGCTTATTCTTTGGAAGTGTCGGATACGCCAGCGCAATGGAAATAATCGTTTTTGGAGTGTCGAAGATTTTCTCAGGATAAATACGCTCTTCTAGCACTGGATGCTCAAATCCTGTCGTATGGCCGAGTTCTTTAGAACGGCGCATGCTCTCTTCTAAGTGCGTAAACGGCTCGGCAGAAGCAAAACCAATCTTATCGATGCCAAGCTCTTTACTTTTAGCGATAATTTTCTGTTTTAAGACTGCTGTATCCATCAAAAACCTCCTCTCTTTCTTCCTATCTATTGTACTATACTTCTCTTTTATCACAAAGTGTCTAAATTTTGAGTAAAAAAAAACGCTAGCCTTCGGTGTAAACACTGCGAAAGTTAACGTTAGTCGAACATCTCTTGCCGTGCAAAATGAATTACAGAGCAAAAGATTATTTGTATAATAGCGCTTTTCTCAGAAAAAATCAACTGAAAAGTTAAGAAATTCTAACGTTTTTGAAAAAATTTTTAGCTCTCCCCTAGTTATCTTCAATTTTCATCAAAAAATCCTTCTGCTATGCACGTTAACAGTGTTATAAACAAAGAAAAAGCAACTCAAGAAGTTGCTTTTCTCATTTTCCTCTCCACTTCATTATACCATTCTTCCGTAATCGTAGAAGCTGCCATCGGATGGTCTCCCGGATTAATAACGACATCATGAAACGCTAATTGTTCATCAATCGTCACAATTAATGCTTTACAATCTTCTCCATAGTGCTTACGAAGTCTCTTCCAGTCCGTATACACTCGGAGTGTCAACTCTTTCGTTTGTCCTGGTTGCATTGCTAAATCAAAAGGAATATTGGGTTCTACGTCCGTTTGCGGGTTCTCTTCAAGAAGTTGGTCATATCCATGAAGCCTCATTGGCGCAAGCAATTTTGCTGTTTTTAAAGCTTTATAATACTCATATAAATAGATTTGGCTTAGTGTTTTTTTATCTTTCGTATTCAGTTTACCCAATTGACGTGCCAAATATAACCACTGGATCAGATTCGGATTCGTTACAGGTATTTCTATTTCATCCATCCCTTTATACCGCGGAAAATCCACTAGTTGTTCCGCAAGAATCGTTGTTTTTTCACCACAATATTGAATTCCACGTATTCCATCATAGATGAATAAGTCCCTTATGAAATTACGAATCCCTTCCTTATCAGGTCCATTATCAATTCGTTTGAAATCAAAATTCTCATTTTTTCCAAACATCTCTTTAAGATTATGGATATACGAACTTGGAATCAGTTGAGCCATTGGCATTGAAACAAAAAGTGAGCCTTTCTCATCTTTTGATGCATGAGAAAACAGATAAGGTTCATCTGTTTCTACTGAATACACTACATAAATATCATCTAATAAAAATAGTTTTTCTCGAATCAGTTTATAGAATTCTCGTCTTTTATACTTTAATAGTACCTGTTTGGCTTCAAATCGTTTAGCCTCTTCAGCATGCACTCTATAATATAATTGCCAAATCTCCGAAATATCTGAAGCCGCTAATTTTTCACAATCCTCTTTAGTAAGTTTGCCCTCTTGTTCATCCACAAAAGCGATTCCCAGCGCAGCAATATAAGCATTATATCGTTGTTCCTCCGGAGCATTTTCCGAATGCAACACTCGCCCCTTATAAATATCAAGTTTAGCCCCATCTTGGACTCTTACCATCACCATTGTGTCTGAAGCTTCTTGAACCTTACCTTCACGAACTTCAAGTGATAAAACGGTTGTTTTCACAGGAGTTTCCGTTACACAACTCATGTTCGTTACCACAATTTCATCCCCTACTTTGATGGACCCCTTCACAAAGCCCACTACCATTAAGTCTGAAGGATTGTCATCTCCCTTAAAAAAATTAACAACACCAAGAGTAAAACTCGGATCCTGTTTCTTCTTTCCAAATAAAAAATCGAATAATCCCATTCATATTCCTCCCATTTGCTAATCGCTGATACTTCAATTATAACATAGCTCTTTTCACGAATGTAGAGACAATAAATATCCACCGACTAATGAAGTGCACCCAAAAAGATTAGATTTTCTGTCTATCTTTTT
>CALALK010000214.1 GCA_937923125.1 uncultured Carnobacterium sp. | reverse complement strand
TGTGACTGAAATCGTGACAGCAGGTGCTTATTTATTACAACATCCTGAAATCAAACACGGTAAAATCCGTGTAGCCTTTGGTCCAGACGAAGAAATCGGACGCGGTGCTGATTTATTCGATGTTGATCATTTTGCATGTGATTATGCTTATACAATGGACGGCGGGCCTGTTGGCGAATTAGAGTACGAAAGCTTCAACGCTTGTCGTGCAACAGTTCGTATCCAAGGAAAGAACGTTCACCCAGGTACAGCGAAAGATACAATGGTCAGCGCGCTTGAATTAGCTCGTAAGTTCCAAAACGCACTTCCTGAGTTCGAAGTTCCAGAACATACGACAGGACGCGAAGGTTTCTACCACTTAGTAGCAGCTGAAGGTGTCGTGGAAGAAGCTAAATTAGTCTACATTTTACGTGACCATAGCCGTGAATTATTCAATGCGAAGAAAGACATGATGCTACGTATCGCTTCTCGTATGAATAAAGAATTGGATACAGACCGTATTACCGTTGATTTACACGATGAATACTACAACATGGCTGAAATCATCGAGAAAGATTTCCGTTGTGTAGATGTGGCAAAACAAGCATTAGAAAACTTAGATATCGTACCAATCATTAAACCAATCCGTGGTGGTACAGATGGTTCTAAGATTTCATTTATGGGATTACCAACACCAAATATTTTTGCTGGTGGCGAAAATATGCATGGACGTTATGAATATGTTGCTGTGGAATCAATGGAAAAGGCAACACAAGTGATTATCGAAATCGCACGTTTAGCTGCGTTATAATTTTTAACAATTAAAAGAAAGGAGTGAGTTCATGACATTTGATGGTATTTTCACCAAATGGATGATGGACGAAGTAGCGCCTCTATTAGTAGGAGGACGTATTACAAAGATTCATCAGCCATTACCATACGATGTACAATTCACCATTCGTGCCAACCGTAAGAACTACTTACTTGTGTGTTCGGCACACCCAATGATGGCTCGTGTACAATTTATTTCTGAGAAACCAGAGAATCCAGAAGTTGCTCCTAACTTTTGTATGATTCTTCGTAAGTATTTAGAAGGGTCTATTATTCAATCATTTACTCAAGTAGAAAATGACCGTATTTTACACTTGGATGTTTCTACGCGGGATGAACTTGGGGATAAGGCTGGATATCGTTTCACCATTGAGATGATGGGCCGTCATAGTAATTTATTCCTAGTGAATCAAGAAGATAACACGATTATCGATTGTGTTAAACGTGTTTCCCTTGGGCAGAATAGTTACCGTACCTTACAACCAGGTGCTGCCTATGTAATGCCTCCTCAAACGCAGAAGAAAAATCCTTTTGAGTATTCGCTCTTTGAATTAGACAGTTTACTTCATCCATTTATTGGAGAACCTGGAGAAAGAACGTTGATGAATGTCTTTCAAGGGATTAGTAAACAGTCAGCTCATGAAATTGTGGAACGTAGTGAAAGAGAGGGCCAAAGCTTAGCCGAGGCCTTGCATCATTATCTCGAAGAAGGGAATACTGATATAAAACCGACACTTACGAAATCAACGGACGGGAAGACTTACTTCTTACCGTTTCCGTATATGAGTAAGACTGGTGAATCACAAAACTTTGAAACTCTTTCTGAATTATTAAGTGCATACTATGTTCAGAAGATTCAAGAAGAGAAGATTCAGCAATTAGCAGGGCACCTGTTACAAATGTTGAAATCTGAACTTCGCAAGAACCGTGAAAAAATGGTAAAACTCGATGAAGATTTAGCACGAACAGAAGATGCGGATCATTATCGTGTATATGGAGACTTGATCAATACGTATCAACACCAAATTGAAAAAGGTGCAAGTAGTGTTACGGTTCAAAACTTCTATCAAGACTACGAAGAAGTAACCATTCCATTAAATCCATTATTAACCGCTTCTCAAAATGCGCAAGCGTATTTTAAAAAATACCAAAAACTTAGAAATGCGGTAACGCATATTCACGAGCAACAAGAAGCAACAAAAAATGAGATGGATTACTTAGAGAGTGTTATTTACCAAATCGAAGAAGCGGACGTATTCAACTTAGAAGCCATCCGAGAAGAACTTGTAGAGAGTGGCTACTTAAAACGTTCTGCCTTGAAAAAAGGCATTAAGAAACAAGGAAGCGCAAAACCACATGTGTTCTATGCAACGGATGGAACTCGTATTCTTGTCGGACGTAACAATTTACAAAATGACCAATTGACACTCAGACAAGCGAAGAAGGAATACTTATGGCTTCATGCGCAAAATATTCCAGGATCGCACGTCATTATTGAATCCAGCGACCCAGCCGAAGAAACAATTGGTGAAGGCGCGATGCTTGCGGCATACTACTCGAAATATCGACTTTCTGGGACGGTTCCTGTGGATTATGTTCAAGTATCGAAAATTCGTAAACCAAACGGCGCTAAACCAGGATTTGTGGTATACGAAGGTCAGCAAAACACGTATATTACGCCTGACCCATTAAAGGTTGAAGCGTTAAGAAATAATAAACCGAAATAGAGGGATGTTATGAAAATTATTGTGACAGGATTTGACCCTTTTGGAGGGGAAAAGATTAATCCATCGATTGAATGTGTCAAAGCTCTTCCAGAAATTGAGGGAGTGGAACTCTTTCGCGTAGAATTACCAACTGTATTTAAGGAATCAGCTATCCGCTTGAATGAAGTCATTAATGATGTGAAACCGGATGCGGTCTTATGCGTTGGTCAAGCAGGCGGAAGACCTGGGGTTACAATGGAGCGTATCGCAATTAACGTAGATGATGCGAGAATTCCAGATAATATCAGTCAACAACCAATCGATGAAGCGATTCAAGAAAAAGGTGAAGCAGCGTACTTTACAACTTTACCGATCAAACGAATTGTAAAAGCGATTCGTGAAGCGGGAATTCCAGCGGAAGTTTCAAATACTGCTGGAACATTTGTGTGTAACCACATTATGTACCAAGCGTTATTTGCTGCGACAAAGGCTGATAAGCCATTTAAAGCAGGATTTATGCATATTCCGTTTATTCCAGAGCAAACGACGGATAAACCGTCTCTACCGCTTGAGGAGAGTACAAAAGCTTTACAGATTGCGATTGAGACAATTCGTGATTATTTACATGATGAAGATATTAAGGTTCAAGAGGGAGCCATTTTTTAGAAAGGAGGGAGATGAATAATGTCACCAAAAGCTGCATATATTCATATCCCTTTTTGTTCGCATATTTGTTACTACTGCGATTTCAACAAGGTGTTTATCGAAGGGCAACCAGTTGATGAGTATATTGAATTACTAATTCGTGAAATGGAACTGACCAAACAAAAATATAAGATTCAGCCGCTTGAAACATTATATGTTGGGGGTGGAACACCTTCTTCACTAAATCCACAACAAATGGAACGTTTATTGGATGGCATCCATCAACATCTATCTCTTCAAAAGGGTGCTGAATTTACGATGGAATTGAATCCAGATGACGGCACACCTGAACTTCTTACAGTCATGAAGGAAGGTGGAGTGAATCGGCTTAGTATGGGAGTCCAAACCTTTAATAACGATTTACTCAAAGCCATTGGTCGTAAACATACTAAAGAAACAGCCATTCGTACCATTGAAAACGCTCGGAAAGTCGGTTTTGAGAACATGAGTATCGACTTGATTTTCAGACTTCCAAAACAAACAATTGCAGATTTTGAAGAGAGTTTAAAAATGGCGATGGCGCTAGACTTGCCTCATTATTCCATTTACTCGCTTATTTTGGAACAAAAGACTGTTTTCTATAATCTAATGAGACAAGGAAAACTTCCATTGCCGACGCAGGATGAAGAAGCAGATATGTTTGAACTTGCAATGAAAACGATGGAAGAGTTCGGCAGACATCATTATGAGATTAGTAATTATGCACTTCCTGGATATGAATCAAGACATAATCTGCATTACTGGAAGGCAGATGAGTACTTTGCATTTGGAGCAGGAGCTCATGGTTATGTGAATGGTGTTCGTTATCAAAATAATGGTCCTATTCAACATTATCTTGCACCGTTAAGAGAGGGCAAATTGCCAATTTTTTCAGAGACATTGTTAACAAAAAAACAACTCATCGAGGAATTTATGTTCTTAGGTTTAAGAAAATTTTCTGGTGTTTCAAAGATTGAATTTATGGAAAGATTTGGAAATTCTATGGATGAAATATACTCAGAAGTGATTCAGGAGTTGATAGAAGAAGGGTTGCTCACAACTACTTCTGATGGGTACGTTCTAACTCACCAAGGGAAGTTTCTTGGAAATAACGTTTTCCAATCGTTTTTGATTGATGAAAATCAGAATGAAACTTTTTGAAAATAGGGGATATTGTTAAACATTTCTTAAAGAATGTGGTATCATATCTTATGGCATTTTAAATGCAAAAAAATAAATTAAAAGAAAAGGGGATATCTATCCAATGGAAAATATCGTTAAGATTTTAACAGCACCAGCATTCGTGTCTGCTATCTTCTCAACAATCTCTATTATCTTAGTGGGTTATTTCATCCGCAAGAAAAATATTGTTGATGCAAACAGTGGTAAAGTTTTATCTAACGTTTTACTTTCAGTTGCGCTTCCTGCGTTAGCGTTCAAAGCCTTCATGGTTGACATTAACGACAAAACATTCACAACTGGATTAAACGTATTTATCTTCGGCTTTATCGCTTATGTTATTTTAATTCTTTTAGGAGAATTATTCTTTATTAAGGAGAAAGGTGACCGTAAAACTACTTTATCAGTTTTAACAACATTCGGTTCAACTACTTTCTTCGGTATTCCAATCATTAACGGTTTATTAGGTGCAGCTGGTATTTTATATGCTAATATCTTCAACCTAGCTTACCGTGTATTCTTATATTCTTACGGTTTAATTCGTATGAGCGGATTAAAATTCGAAAAGAAAAACTTCAAAATGATTTTCGGTAACATTATCGTTATCGCAACATTTGCTGGATTATTAATCTGGATCTTCCAAGCTTCATTACCACAAGTAGCTGTTCAAGTAAAAGTTGGTGAAGAAACTAAAGAAGTTATGTACGCTTTCTTACGTATCGATAAGACAGCTCCATGGCTATTCAAAGCTATTACTTACTTAGCTGACTTAAGCTCACCACTTGCTTGGTTAGCAATCGGTATCACTTTAGGAAACATTTCTTTAGGTGAAGCAGTTAAAGATAAGATGGTTTGGTACTACAGCATTGTTAAATTAATCTTAGTTCCTGCAGTATTCGTTGCAATTATCTTTGCAGTTAGCCCATTCTTACCAATGGCACCAGAAGCTTCAAAAGGTATTCTTATTATGTTAGCTACACCACCAGCAACAGTTGCCGTGGCTTACGCTATTAAATATGATAAAGAAGCAACACTTGCAAGTAACGCTTCATTACTAGGAACTGTATTAGCAGTATTCGCAATTGTCTTCTGGATTGTTGTTGGATCTGTTATTTTCCCTGGCGTAGGATAAACTATTAAAGTAGATCGATTTTCGGTCTACTTTTCAATTTATATAAAATGGAGGATGTAAAATGAAAGTTTTAGCATATGGTGTTCGTGAAGTTGAATTACCAATTTTCGAACAAGTAAATAAAAAATTTGGATACGAATTAACATGTATTCCAGAATACTTAAACTCTGAAGAAACTGCTCGTAAGGCAGAAGGTTTTAAGGCTGTTATCTTACGTGGTAACTGCTGGGCAAACAAAGAAACTTTAGATATCTACAAAGAATTAGGAGTAGAGTACGTATTAACTCGTACTGTTGGTGTGAACCACATCGATGCTGAATACGCAAAATCATTAGGAATGAAATTAGGTTACGTTCCTTTCTATTCTCCAAACGCAATTAGTGAATTAGCTGTAACATTAGCAATGACATTATTACGTAACGTTGCTTATACTGCAGCAAAAACAAGCCAACAAGATTTCACAGTAGACACTCAAATGTTTGCTAAAGAAATCCGTAACTGTACTGTTGGGGTTGTTGGTATCGGACGTATCGGTTTAACAACTGCAACATTATTCAAAGGTTTAGGCGCTAACGTATTAGCTTACGATGCTTTCCCTAAAGAAGGCGTTGACCACATCTGTACTCAAGTGTCATTAGATGAATTATTAGCAAAATCAGACGTGATTTCAATTCACGCTCCTTACATTCCTGCAAACGGGAAAGTAATCACTAAAGAATTCATTAGCAAAATGAAACCAGGTGCAATCTTAGTAAACACTGCTCGTGGTGAATTACAAGATATCGATGCAATCATCGAAGCGTTAGAATCAGGTCACTTACGTGGTGTTGGTTTAGACGTATTAGAAGGAGAAAGCGAAGTATTCTTCAAAGACTTACGTGGTCAAGAAATCGCAAATCCTGCTATCCGTAAATTAGTTGAAATGTACCCACGCGTGTTATTAACACCTCATATGGGAAGTTATACTGATGAAGCAGTATTAAACATGGTTGAAACAAGTTTTGAGAACTTAAAAGAATATCTTGAAACTGGTTCATGTAAAAACGACATTCAATGCTAATTTAAGCAAAAGAAAACATCTCTTAGAGAAATCTAAGAGATGTTTTTTGCTTTATAAATATTTGAAAACGGCTAGGAACATAAAAATTGCTCCAGCAAGAACAAATAGATGCCAAATGACATGATAGAAATTGTGATATTTCCGTTTGTAAAAAATCGTTCCTAGAGAGTAGCTTAATCCTCCAAGAAACAGGTAGAGAATACCTCCCCAACCCATACTTTCATAGAGTGGTTTTAGAGTAAAGATGGATACCCAACCCATTGCTAAATAAAGAAATACTGAAATTTTAGAGAATTTCTCTAAAAAGAAAGCTTCAATGACGACGCCACCGATTGCAAACGCCCAAATAGCCATACAGAAGATAAATCCTTGTTGACCTCCAATTCCAATCAAGCAGAATGGAGTATAGGTTCCAGCGATTAATAAGTAAATCGAAGAGTGGTCGATTCGTTGGAATATTTTTGCTGCTTTTGTAAATTTAAAACTATGATAGAGTGTTGATGCCAAAAATAATAAAATTAGCGAAGCTCCATATACACTAAATGCAATGATTTGAGTAGTATTATTAACGGCTACAGCCTTCATCAGAAGGAGGACGAGAGCAGTAATGGCTAATGCCACACCAATACCGTGAGTAACTGCGTTTAAAACTTCACCGAGGATTTCTGACTTAATCGATTGGACTTTTCGATCTTTTTTGAGAGTTGATTCTTTCATAGAAACACGCTCCTTTCAATACATTTCATTATAGAAGTGAAATTAGGATTTGTCCAACATACTTTTTTGGACTTTTCTATGAATTGTCGTACGTTCGTTGTTAAGAAAGGCTTAAATAAGCGGTTTTAAGTTTTCATTACTTGTGTTTTATAGTAGAATAGTACATATATAAATAACGGGGTTTCCCACAAAAAGGAGAATAAATAATGAGTGTTCATATTAATGCTAAAAAAGGCCAAGTTGCTGAATCAGTTTTAATGCCAGGAGATCCATTACGTGCAAAATATATTGCTGAACATTATTTAACAGAAGTAGAACAATACAATGCAGTCCGTAACATGTTTGGTTACACTGGTTTGTATAAAGGTCAACGTGTATCTGTTCAAGGTAGCGGGATGGGGATTCCATCTATTATGATTTATGCGAACGAACTATTCACTGAGTTTGGTGCAGAACGCATCATCCGTATCGGTTCTGCCGGCGGTATGCAAGAAGATGTTAAAGTTCGTGATATCGTTTTAGCGCAAGGAGCTACAACAGATTCATCAATCTTCAATAACATTTTCCAAAATCAAGTGACTTTTGCTCCAATTGCAAGCTTTAACTTATTAGATAAAGCGTATCACTTAGCAAAAGACCGTGGTGTTGGCGTACACGTAGGAAATGTATTGTCATCAGACCGTTTCTACAATGCCGAATTAGATAAGAAAAAATTAATGGATTACGGAATGCTTTGTGTGGAAATGGAAGCTGCAGGATTATATGCGTTAGCAGCGCAACACAAAAAAGAAGCATTAGCAATTCTTACAATTAGTGACCACCTATTAACAGGTGAAGAAACAACTGCACAAGAACGTGAACAAACATTTAACGATATGATGGAAATCGCGTTAGAAACTGTACGTGCATAAATTTTGAAGTAGAAAGAAGGAACCCGAATGGGAAATAATCCAAAACCTCAAGGAGCCGTTCGAAACGACCTTGAGTCAAAAAAAGTTTCCGTTTGGATATTATTTTTAGCGGTATTATTAACAGGAGTATTCACTTATTTTGGAACGAGCTATGCTGCTCGAACTTCTCAAAATCAAGTGGCTCAATCTGAAACAAAGAATGATTCAAACAATGTCACTGGAAAATCAAGTGATACTCTTACAAAAGATGATTTAGCAAAACTAGAACTAGTATATGATACCCTTGTGTCTGGTTATGTTGATAAAAATATTAATAAAGATGATATTATCAACGGAGCTTTAAA
>CALALK010000213.1 GCA_937923125.1 uncultured Carnobacterium sp. | reverse complement strand
AGAATTGAAACAAAAAATTAGAGAAGAAGAAATTACGCAATTACGGGACCTGCTAGAGAAAGTCTCTATGGAGAATAGTAGTCCTCAATCGTTGCCTACTGCAAATAGAAAGTTAAGAAGACTTTGCTATATTGGAGAGTGGGCAATGATTGTCATACCCTGTTGCACACACTTTCCACTAGCAGTAGTAGCTTTTCTAGTGACTGTGGTGTCAGGAAATATTCCAGGGGCAATGTATCTTGCTGGTATCAGCCTGATGGCATGGCCGCTCGTGCTAATCTTCTGGGTTCTTCCTATTATTTTATTTTTTGTTTTTCGTTTCATTCAAAAAAAGACATATTCTGATGAAGTAATTCAGATAAATCAACTGATTTACGAAGAATTACGTGTACGAAAATATATTGAAGATAAAGATTTAACGGAAGAAGCTCGGGAGTTAAAAGAATTATATAAACGCATCTGGGATTAGGGGGATATATGGAATCGAAACAGAAAATTAAGAAACAAGATGTACAACGACTGCGTCAATTAATTCAAGCAGTCGCCGATAAAAATGGCGAAGACGCTAAATTACCGTTCAGCTTTTTACCGTGGCGTGGCATTATAATGGCCATTAGTCTCGCTGGATTAGCATACGGCGTTGTGGCTACGTTTATTGTCACAATATCTACAATATTCTTTACAGAGCTTACGATGCAGCAGCCGGGGAAAGGGTATCAAGATGGCCTCACCAACAGTATGTTTCTTGACTGGCTCATCATGTTTGCCGTTGTAGCCATTGTTCTTTATTGTTGCTACAAATCCGTTTACTGGGAATGGAATAAGCTAGTCGTTCGGGGAAATAACGAAGTGGCGACGTGGAAAGCCTCTCCAAGGGAAACCAGCCGCGAAGCCGTTGAAGCGCTAGAGGCGTATTTATCCGAACATACAACGATGACTGAGGAGAGTTCTTCCAAGGTTGAGGAAAAAGCGCATAAAGATGATTAACGAAAGCATACGAAATGACGGTTTAAAAAGAATCGTTGGGGATAGAAGATACGAACTTTGAACGTCAGGAGGAATGACAATGAAAAAGAAACGGAAAGTGAAGGAACGCAATGTAAGACAACTGCGCCAGTTGATTGAAGCAGTGGCCGAGCAAAACGGGGAAGAAGGCACACTGCCAATGAGCTTGTTCCCATTACGCATCTTCATAACCATCCTTAGTGTCACTGGAGTGGTGTGCGCAGTGGCGGTGTTTGGAAGAGCGGTTTTAATCGAAACGGACTTCTTTACAGCACTCGAATTGGTGTTTTCGACGGGGGATTCAGAGGTTCTCGCACAAGTAGGCAAGGTCATCTTCGGCCTGGCAATCCACTTTGGCATCCTGTTTGCCGTCTTAGCGGTCATTCTCTACTGCTGCCACAGATCCGTCCGCTGGGAATGGAAACAGTTGGTGGCTCGTGGAAATGAAGAAGTGGCAACGTGGAAAGCCTCTCCAAGAGAAGCCAGCCGCGAAGCTGTTGAAGCGCTAGAGGCGTATTTACAGGAACAT
>CALALK010000212.1 GCA_937923125.1 uncultured Carnobacterium sp. | reverse complement strand
CGAAATGTAGGTGCAACAACCGTATCAAAATAAGCATCTTCTGCAATTTTTTGATGCCACTCAAGTGAGTCAAGTGGATGGTCAGTTGTTCCAATAAATTCTACATTTGCACGTTTAATCAATTTTCTCGGACTCAATTGCTCCTCTACAATCGTTTGATTCATACGGTCATAAATCTCTTTCCAATTATCAGGCGTCGCATAGTCATCAATACCAAAAACTTGTTTCAATTCTAAATGACTCCAGTGATATAAAGGATTTCCAAAAGCTTTAGCCAACGTTTTGGCCCAAGCTTCAAATTTTTCTTCAGGAGTTGCATCCCCTGTAATCAAACGTTCACTCACGCCATTTGCACGCATTAAACGCCATTTATAGTGATCACCACCCAGCCATACTTGTACAGCATTTTCAAATGGTTTATCCTCAAAAATTTCTTGAGGCGATAAGTGACAGTGGAAATCTTCAATTGGAAGATGTTCCACTACTCGATATAAGTCTTCTGCAACCTTACTTTGTAGTAAAAAATTTTTACGATTAAAAGTCATAATTAGTCCTCCAACGCACTGACAAATTCTTTAGCAATGCGTGTTACACTTTCATATCCCTCTGTTGCCACTTTTGCACCAAGAGCACTTCCGACACCAACAGCAACAGCACCTTTTTCTTTCCACTCTTTAATGTTTGCAAGAGATACGCCACCTGAAGGCATTAAGTTTACACTTGGGATTGGGCCATGAATATCTTTAATAAATGAAGGTCCTAAAACTCCACCAGGGAATAATTTAATAATTTTTGCTCCACCATTCATCGCTTGTACGATTTCTGTCGTAGTTGCACAACCTGGGAAGTAATCGATATGAGCTTCATGCGCTACTTTTTGGATATGCGCATCATAATGAGGGCTCACTAAAAACTCAGCCCCAGCAGCAATTGCTTCTTTAGCTAATTCAACAGACATAATTGTACCAGCACCAATCACTACTTCAGTTTCATTCGCATAAAATGCTTTTAATTCTGAAATAGCTTTTGAAGCATCTGGTGTTGTATAAGTTACTTCGATATTTTTAATGCCACCTAATACTGAGTGTTTTGAAATTTCGATCGCATCATCTGATGATTTCCCGCGAATAACTGCGAAAATATAGTTTTGTTTTAATTGTTCTAATACACTTGTCATAAGCTTATTCTCCTTTTCGCAAAAAAATAAAAGTCATCTGTTATCCTTATGATACATCAGATGACTTTTAGTGTCAATGACAATATTTGGTTTTTAATGGCGTATTTCGTCAGATGACTTAATTGTAAGATATCGTACGTCTGTTATCTGCTAAATGCAACAACATCACGTCTCTAGCAGCAACTGCATCACGATTCTTAATTGCCTTCACAATTTCTCTATGAGCACGAATCGTATTGGCTTTACTTTGTTCACTTGTAAAGAAATCATTATACAACTTAATCGATTGAATTATAATCGGGATAAGCTGTTGCATCGCAACATTTCTACTTGCTTCAGCAATCGCACTATGAAATTGAATATCCAGTTCAAAGTGAATATCCCCTTCCGAATGGATTTCTTTTTCCAAGGCCTTTTCAAGCTTTTCTAAAACAGCGACTTCTTCATCTGTAATGTGTTGTGCTGCAAGGCTCGCCATCTGAGGTTCAATTAAGAAACGAACCTCAAACAAGTCTTGCGTTAGTTTCATTTGATTCTCAATATCACCAAAACCTAAAGGGTCTTTAATAGTCTCTGTTAGACTCGTGATATAAGTTCCTGACCCCTGACGTACTTCCAAGATATTTTTTGAAACTAGCATTTTCACTGCTTCACGTAACGTACTACGTCCAACTTCTAAGTCTTGAGCCAATATATATTCATTTGGCAACTTATCTCCGACACTTAAATCATTCTTTTCAAAATATTCGATAATTCGATTTGCGGTTTGTTCCACTAAAGAAACAGTTTTCTCTTTCATATCTATTCCCCATTCGTCACTTTTTCGAACCTATTCTAACAGTTCCCACTCTATAGCTCAAACCATTAGAATAGCATTCAAAAAGTTTTTCACTACTTTTTATAGTTATAATTTGGAATAGCATTCCAACGGTTTCTAAACAATTTAACGATTGATTTTGGATTTCTATCCCTTGTGAATAATCCTTTGTGATTTCCTTGAATACGAATTAACGCATAACTATTTGTTTCAAAGTCAGCAAAGTTCCAAACATGTTCCCCCACAAAGTTTTCGAGTTCATCAAACACTTCATGACTCATTTGATGGAATCGTTCTTGATACTCTTCTGTATACGGAACATCCCAATTTGAATGATAGCCAGGCAAAGTATCTGCACCATATTCTGTCATAATGATTGGTTTATCTGGATATTTTTCTTGCCATGTAAGTAACTCTTTACGAAGACCCTCGCGTGCCCCTTCAATATCTCCATGGTTGATATACCAACCGTAATAACGATTTAAGCAAAGCACATCAATCAATGGAGAAATTAAATCCCGTTCTGGTGTTGCCATCATAATATTCACAACAGTTGTTGGACGTTTTTGCGGATCTAACTTTTTCACATATTTGACTAAAGGTTCGAAGTATTTATCGGCACCTTCTCCAGCACCATCTGGCTCGTTCGCTACACTCCATAAGACTACGCATGCATGGTTCTTATCGCGAGCAACAAGTTCCTTAAGTGCAAGTTTATGGTTTTCCATGGTTTGATAATATTCCCATGTCTTAATCGTTTTAGTTTCTCCTCTATTCATGCTTAAAGCAGCCGTAAAGTTTGCAAATAAACCAACAGCAGGAACTTCATCAATGACTAAGAATCCCATACGGTCTGATAAACGCATCATCTCTTCTGAATATGGATAGTGCGCTGTTCGATATGAGTTAGCTCCCATATTCTTCATTAAATTCAAGTCCATTAAGTTTATAGCTTCGTTAAAACCACGACCATTTACATAACTATCTTCATGTTTCCCGAACCCTTTGAAGTATACAGGTTTGTCATTTACTAGGAATTGACCTTTTTCAACACGGACAGTACGAATTCCAAATAGTTCTTCATATTCATCCACTAACTCTGCTCCAGCGAATAACTCGACTTTAGCTGTATAGAGATACGCATCTAACACTTCCCAGCGACGAACATTGACAATTTCTAGTTCAGAGCCTACTTCACCTTTTGCCACAACTTCACCATTTTCGTCTAAAAGTGTTACTTTTGCAATCCCACTATTAGCAGTATGCTCTACTTCTACCTT
>CALALK010000211.1 GCA_937923125.1 uncultured Carnobacterium sp. | reverse complement strand
TCCTACCATAGAATCCCTATGGTTCTTCGTTTGCCCTCGGTCTTTTTGCTTATTTATACAGAAACCTGTCTAAATAAGCAATAACTGAAAATAATCTAAGCTAATTGAAAGAAAATTAGCTTAGATTAATTTTTTATAAAATATAAACCAAGAGAGAAAATTAGAGTTTGCCAAGCTGGGATTAATAGATATTCTAAGAATATACTATATGATTCAAAAGAACCAAAGTAATGTTGCTGAAAGTATAGCATCATAAATGTGATTGTAGAAATAAACATGAACGAGAGTAGAATTTTTACGGTGGAAATTTGTTTATTAATGGAAATTAGTGGGAATAGTGGTAGTAAGTATATTCCACTAAAAATGAAAAAAAGAATTTTGAAGTTCGATTCTGAAGTCATAATATTATAATTATCAGGTTTAGGGGGATCCACTACTAAAGCTATAAACGATAATATTATCCAAAAAAAATGATATGCAACACAATAACTAACAAATTCTTTTATAGAGTTTAATTTTTTCATAGATATTGTTCTCCTGTCGAATTTTCAAAGTAACTATACCGCTATCATCACTAAATATCCACTGTGTTTAAGAAAAATTAATGCTTTTCTTGAATATTCAGTTGATGTGCGAGAAAAGAATTGCAACGTGCGAAAATCTATCTAACTTTGTAGTGATAAAACAAATAAAAAAACAGAAGTTAAGTTTTAAAGCTTAACTTCTGTTTTCTTTTGATTTCATAAACACATGTTGGATGATAAAGATAGCTGCAGTTACGAGCACTCCTACGATTACGGCACTTTGTACGTTGTAAGGTGTTTGAGAGAGTGCACTTCCTAAATAATAAGTCACTTGGCTAAGTATCAATCCCCATATGATGGTAACAATATATTTCACGGACAACCCTTCTTTCATTTCCCATTATAGTACAAGCTAGATTCTTTTGACAATAGATGGGCTGGAAAACTTTCCAAATGGGAGCATGAAAGGGGAAGATATGCTATAATAAGGCGACAAATATGAGAGGAGGAACCCTATGCCATTTACAACTTTACAAGTATTCAGTAGCTATTCATTACTCAAGAGTACAATTCGTTTAAATGAGTATGTAGAAACTGGAAAATTATTAGGATATAAACAACTTGCCTTAACAGATGATGGAGTTCTACATGGTGCTGTTGAATTTTATGAGCGTTGTATTGCCAATGGAATTCAACCGATTTTAGGATGTACTTTCGAAGTCGCTTGGAAGAGTGATTCCTCTAAAAAAGAAATGGTTATCGTTTATGCAAAAGGCGAAAAGGGGTACGAATCCCTCCTGAAACTCTCAACCCTTTATCAACAAGGATTAACGTGGACTAAGGAAATGACAGAGTGGATTACAACTCATAGTGAGAATGTAAAAATTGTCCTTCCTCCACTGGACAGTGAATGGGTGGCTGCTCATTCGAAAGGAAGACTTGAAGCCGTTCTTCGTGCTGTGAAGGAAGAGTTCTCTGGGGTCGAAATTGCTGTAGGGATTACCCGTGAAATGGTAGAACGCGGTGAGTTCCAACAAATGCGTGCAGGGATTGAAGCATCTGGTGTAATACCAGTTGCGTTTAGCGTCTCTCGTTATTTAAATACAACTGATTATTTCCCATGGAAAGTGTTACAAGCGATTCGATTAGGGGAAACACTCTCGTTTACACAAGAAGATGCAACAGGGAGCGAATCGTTACCGGAAGCAACGTCGATGACGAAGGTGTTCCAAGCCTTTGAAGGTGGAGTCCTTCTTTCTAATCTAGAACAATTTACGAAGGACTTAGTGGTAGAAATTCCTCTAAGAGATACGATGCTGCCTAAATACCCAGTACCGGCTGGAAAGACAAGTGCACAATTCCTTTATGAATTATGTGAAGCTGCGATGCTTGAGATGGGCGTGACAACACCAGTTTATGTGAATCGTCTGAAAGACGAATTAGCCGTGATTCATGATATGGGATTTGATGATTACTTCCTTATCGTTTGGGATATTATGCGTCATGCGCGTGAACAAGGGATTCAAACAGGCGCTGGTCGTGGTTCTGCGGCAGGCTCTTTAGTTTCTTATCTTTTACGCATCACGGGTGTGGATCCGATTCATTACAATTTACTATTTGAGCGTTTCTTAAATCGTGAGCGTTATACAATGCCCGATATCGACTTGGATTTCCCTGATGATAAGAGGGAAGATATTTTAGCGTATATTGTTTCGAAATACGGCAACCAAAATGTAGCGCAGATTGTGACTTTTGGTACGCTTGGTGCGAAACAAGTCATTCGAGATGTCTGTAAAGTTTTTGGTGAAAATATTATCACCGTTCAAAAGTTTACGAATAATATTCCAAGTCAAGGAAAAGTGACGTTGGAACAAATGTATAAACAAAATAAGGCGTTTAGAGAGCATGTTGAAAGCACTGAACGTAATCGTCAATTATACCAAGTGGCAAAATCCCTTGAAGGACTTCCACGTCATTCTTCTGTCCATGCGGCAGGGGTCGTTTTATCCCAAGAGGAGTTAACGAAGACAGTTCCTTTAATGAAACGGGATAAGCATTATGGAACGCCTCTTTTAGAAACAGATTGGATGTTGACGCAGTATGCGATGCAGGCCGTTGAAAAAGTCGGTCTATTAAAAATGGACTTGCTTGGCTTAAGTAACTTATCTCTGTTACATAGAGCCGTTCAACAAACGCAAAAGATGACGAAGAAGAAACTTGACGTGACGAAGATTCCTTTAAATGATCCTCGTACATTCGAGTTATTCCAAAAGGCGCAAACAAATGGGATTTTCCAATTCGAGTCTGATGGAGTTCGCCGTGTCTTAAAAGACATGAAACCTACTTCCTTTGAAGATTTAGTAGCCGTATTAGCACTATATCGTCCGGGTCCGATGGAACAGATTCCGCACTTTATTAATCGTAAAAAGGGAACGGAAATTGTTCAATATCCACATGTGTCGCTTCAGAAAATTCTAGAACCAACGTATGGTATTTTAGTGTATCAAGAACAAATTATGCAGGCGGCTAGTGAAATGGCAGGATTCTCACTTGGAGAGGCAGATATTTTACGTCGTGCGATTGGTAAGAAGAATAGTGATGCGATTGCTGCGCAAAAAGAGAAGTTTGTTCAAGGAGCACTTGCAAAAGGGTATAAGAAAGAAGATGCGGTAACGGTATATGATTATATCGAGAAGTTTGCCAACTATGGATTTAACAAATCTCATGCGGTGGCTTATGCAATGCTTTCTTATCAGTTAGCGTACTTAAAAGCAAACTATCCAACGGCATTCTTCACTGCATTATTCCAAAATGCCAGTGCAAAAACGGCGAAATTACAAGATTATCTCGTGGAAGCACGCCAATTAGGCATTAAAATTCTTGCTCCAAGTGTTAATCGTAGTTATGCAGATTTTGTTGCAGATGATAGTGGAGTCATTGTTGGTTTAAATAATATTAAGGGCATTCGCCGAGACTTTGTTGAAAGTATCGTGAAAAATCGTTATGAGTACGGGCCTTTTAAAGGATTCCAAGACTTTGCATATCGAATGGGGGCGCAATTTACAAAAGAGCCTTTATTATTGGCGTTAATTAATGCAGGTGCTTTTGATGAATTCGGCGATACTAGAGCAACACTAAAGGCAAATGTCGAAAAAGTGACAAAGAGTGTGAAGTTCCATGGGTTGAATTTATCTCTAGACGAAGATTTAGAGGTAACTTTTACTCAGTTAGAAGAAGAGCCGCTGTTACAACGTATTGAAGAAGAAATTAAAGTACTTGGCTTCTCCGTATCTCCACATCCATCGAATAAGTATAAATCGCTTGTCAACAGCGGATTTGTAACTCCGGTTCAGACAGTGTTTGAAGAAGGATATATTCGTTGTATTGGATTAATCGTTGATATTCGTAAGATTTCAACAAGAAAAGGGGAGCAGATGGCGTATGTAACCCTTCAAGATGCTTCAGGGATGATAGATGTTGTTGTCTTCCCGTCAACTTTAGCGGAGGTGTATCAATACCTTCAAGAAAATACAATGGTCTTTATGGAAGGTCGCGTGAAAAGAGGGCAAAAGGGACAATGGCAGTTGCAGTTGAACCGAATGTATCCGATGAGCTTTGCAGATAAGTTGCTGGAAGACTCAACAAAGAGATTACAAATTGCGATTCGTCCTGAAAAACATAACGCTGAGGTTTATGCTCAAATTAAGCAATTAGTTGAGAAGTATAAAGGGGTCACACCTGTTGAATTATTCCTCGTGAATAGTAAA
>CALALK010000210.1 GCA_937923125.1 uncultured Carnobacterium sp. | reverse complement strand
TATGTTGCAGATCCTTCAACATTCTCATTGCCTGGAGCAGAAGGATACACAGGAATGTCTTTCTTCACTATTGCTTTCTTAGGACTTTATATCTTAGCACAAGGGGCAAATGGTTTAGCAGGTACAATGGTAATTCCGATGACCGCTGACTGTGCGGACTATGAAGTATATCGTTCAGGACGTTATGTACCTGGATTAATGGGAACATTATTTAGTGCTGTTGATAAAATCATTTCTTCATTTGGTGCTACTTTCGTAGGTATTCTATGTGCATCTATTGGATTTACTGAACAATTACCTCAAGTAGATACACCATTAACACCAGAATTGAAATTCATTGGTTTAGTAATGTTTTGTGGATTTATTATTTTCGGATACTTCTGCAATATCATTGCTATGAAATTCTACCCATTAAACAAAGAGAAAATGGAAGAAATTCAAAGTGAAATCGCTCGTATCAAAGCTGAAACATTAGCAAAACAAAAAGCATAATTAATCAACGCTCCGTAAGCTAAAGAGTTTACGGAGCTTCATTATAGGAGGAAGTAAAATGGCAAGATTAGTAGATTTATTAAAAAAACCTTATAACTTGAATCCAAGTCAAATTGAATGGGTGGAGTCAACAATTAAAGGCATGACAGATGAAGAAAAAGTGGGACAATTATTTACAAACTTATTTTTCTTTGGAGGAGATGCTTTTAGTGGAAACAACTTAAGCAACAAAGAAATTCTTGAAAAGTACCATATCGGTGGTGTCCGATATATGAACGGTAGCCCAGAAGATGTTCAAGGATTAATTAATGATCTTCAATCTCAAACAAAAATTCCATTATTAGTGGCTGCAAACTGCGATTCAGGCGGTGACGGTGCCGTAAAAGGTGGTACTTATATTTCTTCTGGTGCGCAATCCGAAGCAAGTCGTGATACTTGGGTTCCTTATCATGCAGGACTTGTATCTGCTCGTGAAGAAACGGCTCTTGGGGTAAACGTAAACTTTGACCCATGTGTGGATATTTTACAAAACTGGAGAAATACGATCGTTAATACTCGTGCGTACGGTACAACTGCTGAAGATGTCATTAAATATACAAACGCATATGTAGAAGGATTAAAAGCTGAACGCGAAGTAGTTTGCTGTGTGAAACACTTCCCTGGAGACGGAACTGAAGAACGTGACCAACACTTAATTTTAGGGGTAAATGAACTTTCAGTAGAAGAGTGGGACAATTCTTTTGGTAAAGTGTATCGCAACCATATCGAAAATGGTGTGGAAATGATTATGGCTGGACATATTGCATTGCCGGAATATCAAAAAGCACTTCGTCCAGCTCTTGAAGATAAAGATGTAATGCCAGCAACTCTAGCTGAAGAATTAATTCAAGATTTGCTAAAAGAAAAATTAGACTTCAATGGAATGGTGATTACAGATGCCAGCCACATGTTGGGGATGACAAGTGCGATGCGTCGAGAGGACTATGTTCCAGGAGCAATTGCTGCAGGATGTGACATGTTCTTATTCTTCAATAATATGGAAGAAGACTTTAACTTCATGTTAAAAGGATATCGTGATGGAGTCATTACTGAAGAACGTATGACGGATGCATTACGCCGTATTTTAGGATTGAAAGCAAAATTAAATCTTCCTGAAAAACAAGCAAATGGTACATTGTTGAAAGATAAGAAAGAGTTAGAAGTCATTGGTTGCGCTGAACACCTAGAATGGCAAAAAGAAGCAGCCGACCGTGGAATTACTCTTGTTAAAGATACACAACAAAACTTACCAATTAATCCTGTAGATCATAAACGTGTACGCTTGTATTACTTAGATGGTGAAAAAGGTGGAATCATGGCTAATGATGATTCAGTGTTAAACCGTTTCGTAGATGAATTAACAAGTCGTGGATATGAAGTAACAGTTAATGATGGAAATAGTCGTATCAAAGGTCGTACACTAGAGTATAGAGATACAGTTGATTTAGCATTAGTAGTAGCGAATGTGATTGGATATGGTGCACAAAATAACTACCGAATCCAATGGAAGACAGCGATGTCGAATGAGGTTCCTTGGTATGTATATGAAACACCAACAGTATTTGTGTCTACAAACTTTACAACTCATTTACATGATGCAACAATGGTTAAAACATTTGTTAATGCTTACCACGGCAATGAGAATACAGTTAAAGCTGTAATTGATAAACTTGAAGGGAAATCTGAATTCAAGGGAACTCCTAATGAGTTAGTGTGGACAGAAAAATGGCAAGCTAAATTATAGAAAGAGGAATGATACATGTTATATCCAGTTTTAAATGCAAAGAGAAAACGTTATTCGTTAGATGGAATTTGGAACTTTAAGCAAGGTGAATACGTTCCAGGGGTGGATGCGCGCCTTTCTGCTGAAGACTTAATGGTGGTACCAAGTTCATTTAATGATGTAGCAGTAGAATCTGAAAAAAGATATTTTATTGGAGATAACTGGTATGAGCGTACTTTTGTGGTACCTTCTTTCGAATTAGATGAAGAATTAGTGCTTCGTTTTGGTTCTGTAACCCATCAAGCAAAAGTATATGTGAATGGTCAATTATTAGGAGAACATATCGGTGGGTTTACACCATTTGAAGTTCGTATTCCTGAAGAATTGACAAGAAAAAAAGAATTATTAATTAGTGTTTGTGCCAACAATATTTTAGATCATACTACTTTACCAGTCGGCAATTATTCTGAAGAAGTATTACCGGACGGTACTGTGAAGAAGAAAGTTTCAGAGAACTTCGACTTCTTTAACTA
>CALALK010000209.1 GCA_937923125.1 uncultured Carnobacterium sp. | reverse complement strand
AAACACGTGAAAAATACGGAGAAGAACAAGTGTTGCTTTGGAGACGTTCGTATGATGTGATGCCTCCACTGCTTAGCGAGGAAGAAGCCGCTAAACAAGCCCAAGACCCACGCTACAAACACGTTCAATTAAAAGACTTACCTCAAGGGGAAACGTTGAAAACAACCTTGGACCGTGTATTGCCTATCTGGCAAGATGAAATTGCGGTCGACTTAATGGACGGGAAAAATGTGCTCGTGGTGGCGCACGGAAATTCTCTTCGCAGTTTAGTCAAATACTTATTGAACCTCAGTGAAGAAGAAATTTTGAAATTTGAAATCCCAACTGCAACACCGCTTGTATTTGATTTAGACGAAAAACTACAAGTGAAAGACTATCATTTTATCAAATAAGGAGAATGCGAATGAAGTGGGAGAAGAAACACACTTTAGAAGAAACGGTTGAATGGAAGGGCCTACCGGAAAGTGAGATGGAGCCGTTTAAGTCTTATGTGAACTCCAAGGTTCCAGGCGTTTGCGGAACGTACGCGGCAGCAAGTTTGACGGTCCTCATGGCCAAACGTGAAGGTGTCGTCACACAATCGATGGACGACCTATTAAAGAGCATGGAAGCGTCGATTGAATACGCACTTCCGTATCGTGGAACTTTCTATTGGGATGTGCAACGCGGACTCAATCAAGAGTGGAAGAAATACGGCTATAAAACACACTTTAATTTATTTAGTGAAAAGGTGGTCCCAGGCCTTCTTGAAGACGGCGTGCCTGTTGTTGTAGGAACCACTACAGCTCTTGGTAGCCCATATAAAAATCATTGGCTCGTCGTGTACCAATACGCCTTCGATTCTACTGGTAAACTCTGGTACAAGGCATACGATAACCACGGCTCGATTACAACGGTGATCCCAGCCGTCCAAACACTATGCGCCCTCTGGCTTGAAAAGCTCTAGTCACAGCACCTTAAGAACCAAATAGACAGCACCAAGCTCCCAACCTGAAAAGCAAAATTAAAGTTTTAGCAGGTGCACAAGGAGCGAAGAGTCTAATATTTGTCACATGATTCTATCAGAGCATTTTTAAACTCTGACTCATAAAATAAGAAATACCCAAAATGATTACGACGGAGCTGGCGGCTTTTTATAATCGCAGTAACGGGAATTTGCAGCGAAGAAGAATTACGCGGAGTAGGAACTTGTTCCTTACTCCGCGTTTGAAGCTTCGAAGGTGTAAGACCATGGCTTACACCGGTGCCCCGTAACAGCGATTATAAAAGAAAGCCGCAAGGCTCCTGAGTAATCATTTTATTTTTGCGCAAAACAATTTGATTCATGAGCAGGGTTTAAGACAAAAGCAAAAGCGCTCTGATAGAATGAGTATGACGAAATAACGGAGGATGAGCGTATGAAGGAATTTGATTTAATCTCTATCGGTGGTGGTAGTGGCGGTATTGCCACAGCAAACCGTGCAGCCATGCATGGTGCCCGTGTAGCCGTAGTAGAAGGAAACTTACTTGGAGGAACCTGTGTAAATATCGGCTGTGTTCCTAAGAAAATTATGTGGTATGGAGCGCAAATTGCAGAAGCGATTCACGCATATGGTCCAGACTATGGATTTACCGCAGAAAACGTCACTTTTGATTTTGCGACATTAAAGAAAAACCGTGAAGCGTATATTGACCGTTCAAGAAATTCATACAATGGGACTTTTGAACGCAACAACGTAACGGTGATTAAAGGTTACGCGCGCTTTGTCGATGCCCACACGATTGAAGTGAATGGGGAAGAGTACCGCGCCAACCATATCGTGATTGCGACAGGGGCTAAACCTGCCATTCCAAACGTAGAAGGAAAAGAACTTGGAGGTACTTCTGACGATGTGTTTGCATGGGATGAATTGCCACAATCCGTAGCCATCTTAGGCGCTGGATATATTGCCGTAGAACTTGCGGGAGTCTTACATGCATTAGGCGTGAAGACAGACCTTTTCGTTCGCCGCGATCGTCCACTTCGTAACTTCGACCATTCGATTATTGAAGTGCTTGTTGCGGAAATGGAAAAATCAGGACCAACCTTACACACGAATAAAGTGCCACAAAAATTGGTTCAACTTGCAGATGGAAGTGTGGAAATTCATTTCGAAGATGGAACAACTTTCGCTGCTGAAAAAGTGATTTGGGCAACAGGACGCATACCTCATACCGAAGGGTTAAACCTTGAAGCAGCAGGAGTGGAATTAACAGAACGTGGATTTATCAAAGTGAATGAATTCCAAGAAACAACAGCTGAAGGTGTATACGCATTAGGGGACGTTTCTGGTGAAAAAGAATTGACGCCAGTAGCGATTAAAGCAGGACGCACACTAGCAGAACGTTTATTTAACGGACAAACAAACGCGAAAATGGATTACTCAACGATTCCAACAGTCGTGTTCTCACACCCAGCCATTGGAACAGTGGGGCTTACAGAAGAACAAGCCGTGAAAGAGTATGGCGAGGAAAACGTGAAGACATACTTATCAACGTTTGCTGGAATGTATTCAGCCGTGACAAGCCATCGCCAACAAGCGCGCTTCAAACTCATCACAGCAGGAGCAGACGAAAAAGTAGTCGGCCTCCACGGGATTGGATATGGCGTTGACGAAATGATTCAAGGCTTTGCCGTAGCCATTAAAATGGGCGCAACGAAAGCCGACTTTGACTCAACCGTCGCGATTCATCCAACTGGTAGTGAGGAATTTGTGACGATGAGGTAACATCAGGATACGAGGGCGAACGCTCAGGACTGAATCACTG
>CALALK010000208.1 GCA_937923125.1 uncultured Carnobacterium sp. | reverse complement strand
AAGAAACGATTCCGGCTATCGTACGTGACTATTCTGAAGAGACGATGATTCAAATCGCGGTTGTCGAAAACTTACAACGTGAGAATTTGAAACCATTAGATGAAGCCATGGCCTACCGCACATTGATGGATTCATTGAAATTAAAACAAGAAGAAGTGGCAAACCGTGTCGGCAAGAGCCGTTCATATGTAGCAAACTTCTTACGTTTATTAACGTTACCGCAACCTGTACAAGAACTCGTTCAAAGCGGAGAGTTAACCTCAGGGCATGCACGTACATTACTTGGATTAAAAGACCAAACGAAAATCGTACCTGTCGCTAAAAAAGCGGTGAAGGAAGCCTTAACCGTTCGTGCCTTAGAGCAACTCGTTCAATCGATCAATGAACCAACCAAGAAGGTTGCCAAAAAAGTAGCGAAACCGAAGAAATCCATGTATATCGTTGAGTCAGAAGAACGCTTGATGGATAAATTCGGAACAAGCGTGCAAATCGTCGAAAAAGGCGAGCGTGGAAAAATCGAGATTGAATACCTTTCTCAAAAGGATTTAACACGTATTTTAGAAGTATTAGAAATCGAATTAGACGATTAAAAAGGAGTCTGTATGAAAGCAGGAACAACGTATCAATTACACGATCATGTGGAAATGAAAAAGCCGCATGCGTGCCAAACGAATTCCTGGGAAATCATCCGTATGGGGATGGACATTCGTATCAAGTGTGATCACTGTGGTCAAATGGTCCTAATGCCAAGACGGGAATTCGAGAAGAAGATGAAAAAGGTGACGATTTCTGTTGCCGAAGAAAACAAATAAAGAAAGAGTGTGACAAATGGCCTTAACAGCTGGAATCGTCGGCTTACCAAACGTTGGGAAGTCAACATTATTTAATGCAATTACAAAAGCAGGGGTCGAAGCAGCGAACTATCCGTTTGCGACGATTGACCCAAACGTCGGAGTGGTAGAAGTACCAGACCTTCGTTTACAAAAACTAACAGAATTAGTCAAACCAAAGAAAACTGTCCCAACGACATTTGAATTTACAGATATCGCGGGAATCGTTAAAGGGGCAAGCCGCGGGGAAGGTCTTGGAAATAAATTCTTAAGCCATATCCGTCAAGTAGATGCGATTTGCCAAGTGGTTCGTTGTTTTGAAGACGAAAATATTACACACGTGGCTGGGAAAGTAGACCCAATCGCTGACATCGAAACGATCAACCTAGAGTTAGTGTTGGCCGACCTTGAGTCAGTGGACAAACGTATTGCTCGTGTGGCAAAAATTGCGAAAACAAAAGATAAAGATGCGGTTGCAGAACTTGCAGTCTTAGAAAAAATCAAACCTGTGTTAGAAGAAGGAAAATTAGCTCGTACGATTGAATTCACAGACGAAGAACTTCCAATCGTGAAAGGGTTATTCCTTTTAACAACAAAACCAATGCTTTACATCGCAAACATCTCTGAAGATGACGTGATGGAAGGCGGGCATAACCAATATGTGCAATTAGTAGAAGACTATGCTGCAAAAGAAGATGCAGAAGTCGTTGTGATTTGTGCGAAAATCGAAGAAGAGGTAGCCGAATTAGAGGAAGAAGAGAAACAAGCCTTCCTAGAAGAAATGGGTATCGAAATCTCAGGGTTAGATATCTTAATCCAAAAAGCATACCACTTATTAGGATTAGCGACTTACTTTACAGCGGGTGAACAAGAAGTGCGCGCGTGGACATTCCGCCGTGGCATGAAAGCTCCGCAATGTGCAGGAATCATTCACTCAGACTTCGAGCGTGGATTTATCCGTGCCGAAACGGTAGCCTATAACGACCTACTGGAATACGGTAGTATGACGGCTGCAAAAGAAAACGGAAAAGTTCGTCAAGAAGGTAAAGAATATGTCGTGCAAGATGGCGACGTAATGCTCTTTAGATTTAATGTATAAGGTTATCGGAGGATTGTAGCATGTCAGAACAAAACGTACAAGAAGAAGTAGTAGTGTCAGTAGACGCTCTAAAAGCAGAATTAACAAATAAAAATGAACAATACATCTATCAATTAGAACGCGCATTGAAAGAAGCTGGATTTGACGAAGCGCAAATCGAAAAAGAATTATCAGTAATGCTTCCAGAAATCGTTGAAAAACAAAAAGCGGGGGTAACAGCTCGTCAATTGTTTGGTACGGTAACAGAACGCGTTC
This sequence comes from uncultured Carnobacterium sp., assembly GCA_937923125.1. GTDB lineage: Bacteria > Bacillota > Bacilli > Lactobacillales > Aerococcaceae > Granulicatella. The sequence continues at coordinate 89 of CALALK010000208.1, read as the reverse complement.
AATCAATCGTAGCTGGACCAACTAAAGATCCAGATGCAAAATCTCCAGACTGGCAAATTGCCGTTGATGGCGGATTATTAGTCGGCGGA
>CALALK010000207.1 GCA_937923125.1 uncultured Carnobacterium sp. | reverse complement strand
GCGTTGTTGTTGTTACTGTTGTTGGTGCTTCTGTTGTTGTCGTAACAGTTGTTGGAGCTTCTGTTGTTGTCGTAACAGTTGTTGGTGCTTCCGTCGTTGTTGTCACAGTTGTCGGAGCTTGCGTTGTTGTTGTTACTGTTGTTGGTGCTTCTGTTGTTGTCGTAACAGTTGTTGGAGCTTCTGTTGTTGTCGTAACAGTTGTTGGTGCTTCCGTCGTTGTTGTCACAGTTGTCGGAGCTTGCGTTGTTGTTGTTACTGTTGTTGGTGCTTCTGTTGTTGTCGTAACAGTTGTTGGTGCTTCCGTTGTTGTTGTCACAGTCGTTGGTGCTTCCGTTGTTGTCACAGTCGTTGGAGCTTCTGTTGTTGTTGTAGTTGTTGTAGTTGTTGTCGTCGTAGTAGTTGTTGTCGTTGTCTCTGCTTTATTGACAATTTCCTTACGAGCTACTTTACTTGCATCAAAATCTGCTGCATTTACGACTACATCGTCTTCTAACAGTTGGAATCCTGAAGGAGCTTTTGTTTCACGAATAATGTATTCATCGCGTAATAAGTTGGATACTTTTGCAGTACCATCTGCTCCTGTGACTAATTTACCAACAGATTTACCAGTTACTTTACGGATAACGTCAAATTCAGCGTTTGCTAAAGCTGAACCATCGTCTCCTTTTTTATTAATAATAATTTCAAATGTGTAACCATCCGCTGAACCACTAGCTGTTTGGTATACATATGGTGATTCTTTTGCATCAATACGTGTTTTGTTTGCATCTAAGCTTGCATAGTTCACAAATGTTTCCCCTGAAGCTGGCGCATAAGGAACACGCACTTGATACTCGATTAAGTAGCCCTCTGATTGAGCAACTTCGCCTAATTTCACTGTAAAGCTCTTGTTATCTGCTGCAAAAGTCACTTCTTTATCAGTCACAAGCTGTCTATTCTTCAAGGCAAGTTTTCCGTCATTTCCTTCGGCCCAGACACCTTTATACACTTTCACACTTGTTGGAACATATTCCATACCTTCTGTTTGCAATTGGTCTGTTACGATAGCATCTGAAAATGCTTGTTTTGTCGCATTCACACGTAATTCATACGTACGAGTAATGCTGCCGTCTTCTGCTTTTTTTGTTCCCCAGCTCACTTTGTCAAACTCTTTATTTAAGTCTCCAGGAACAAATACATAATTAAATTCACCGACTGTTTTTGTTTGTTTGTCGATTGTTAATTTTACTGGAATTTTTGTGTTTTCATGTTGTTTTGTAATATCTACACGTACTGCAAATTTTAAATTACCTGTAATGTCTGAACGTTTTTCAACGAAATCTGTGTATGTTAATGTAATGGTTTTTGTATCACGATTAATGACCGCATCTGCAATCACATCACCTGCATCGTTTGTAATTTTAAATGTTTGATTTTCAATAAATTTCAAGTTGTCTGGTAACTTAATTTCCGTCGTATCCCCCTTAGCGGCTGTTGACGGAACCCCAAAATTCATCTCCACACTAATATCTGTATATTGGTCTGCTGGCGATTTTGCTGGTGTCACTACTTGTTTTGTCACATTGAGTGCTACTTCCTTCGCCGATACTGCCGGACTCTTCAAACCTCCCAAAATAAGGAATACTGTTAAGATTCCTAAAAATAAATAGAATACCTTTTTCATGTTTTTCCCTCCACTATTTTTTTGAAAACACTTTTCAGTATATACTAGCTTCCTTTCAGGTGCAACTTTTTAAATTTAATTCTCGGAAAAGTTACCATTTATTAATATTTGTAACGTGAAATCAATGGATTTCCACAAAAAAAGACTCCTAGGAATGTCCTAGGAGCCTGAATTCTACTCTTATTATTTAGCTTTGTCTGCTTTAGAAAGTGTCACGTTTAATAATAACGCTCCGATGACACCACAGAAAATCCAGATGGCAATGAATACTAATGGATGAGCGACTATAAAAGGAATTACTTCTCGTACACTCTTACAGTTTTGTAACCACTACTTGTGGTAATAACTCTTCGATAAATGATTTTTCAGCAATTCCTACAGAGAAGGCTGTCGCACTTCCTGTAGCGGCTCCTTGTTTCAAGCTCGCTGCGTAATCTTTGGTTTCAATAAATTTCGCCATAAAGCCTGAAAGCATTGAGTCTCCTGCTCCAACTGAGTTGACTAATTTTCCTTTTGGAACATTCGATGTATAGACTTCACCGGTTTCACTAAGGAGCATTGCGCCGTCACCCCCACGAGAAATCAATACATTTCGTGCCCCCATATCTTGGAGTTTTTTCGCATAATCGACAATTTGTTCTTCCGTTTCAATCGTTACCCCAAAAATCTCCCCTAACTCATGATGGTTTGGTTTGATAATGAATGGGTGATATGGAAGACATTTCGTTAATAAATCTTTTGTTGTGTCTAATACTAATTTAACGCCTTTATCGTCGCACAATTTTGCAATCATTGTGTACGCAGAGTGATCCATCCCATTACCGGCATTTCCGGCTAAAAATACCACATCGCCCAATTGCAAGTTCGTTTCAAAATACTGTACTAAACGAGCGAAATCTTCTTTTGATACGACTGGCCCATTGGCGTTGATTTCCGTTTCTTCGGTACTCTTTAATTTCAAATTAATACGAGTAACACCGTCGATTTCGATGAAGTTCGTATGAATCCCTTCTGCTTGCAACGCTTCTTTAATGAAGTTTCCTGAGAAACCTGCCAAGAAACCTGTTGCTGTATTGTCGAATCCTAGACGTTTCAAGATGACAGACATATTAATGCCTTTTCCACCTGCCACGTAGTTTTCTTCTACAGAACGGTTTAAGGTGCCAAGTTCGCAGTTTGGAACTTTAACAACAAGGTCAATCGCTGGGTTAAACGTAATCGTGTAAATCATGCTATCTCTCCTTTATTATGCGTCCATTTCAACAAGACGAATGCTTCCGGCCATACGGTAACGTAAGTCGGCTTGCTCCTTCGTCGTGTTTGTGACCATGGTTACTTGATGAAAATCCGCAACCTTACAGAGACTTACTTTAGCAAATTTGCTCGAATCGGCCAAAACATACGCTTGATTACTCTTATTAATCGCAATTTTTTTAATCGTTGCTTCCTCTTCGTCTGGAGTCGTATAGCCATAGCTTAAATCGACACCGTTCATTCCAAGGAAAGCTTTTTTGAAGAAATACTCGCGTAATTGGTTTTGAGCAAGAGTCCCCACAACCGCACTGGTTTCCGTTTTGACTTGTCCACCAAGTAATACGGTTTTAATGCCATAATCTGCCAGTAAGTGTGCTTGTTGCACCCCGTTTGTAATGACAGTGACATCCTTTCCTTCTAAATGCGGAATCATACGGAGCGTTGTCGTCCCCGCATCCATATAAATCGTTTCGCCTTTTGTGACCAAAGATGCGGCGTAACGCCCGATACATTCTTTCTCACGTCGATTTGAACGCTCTTTTTCTTTCGTTGTTGGTTCATACTCTTTTGAATAGACTCGTTTAGCACCACCATGCACACGAATCAGCGTTCCTTCCTCTTCTAATAAAGAAAGGTCTCGACGAACCGTCGATTCAGAAGCACCTAGCGCCTCCATTAAGTCTCTTAGGTGTACTGTATCTTCCTTTTCTAATAAGTCCAAAATGATTCTTCTACGTTTTTCAGTAAGCATAAAGCTCCTCCTACAATCGACAAATATTCGTTGAAAATCCGGCCTTTAAACGGTCAAAAACTTCCGCGTGTATATAATATAATTTATATAAGCAATTACATTCCTTATATAATATAAAATTATATAGCAACCGGTGCAAGTAATTTACGTACTTTATGAAAGAGGAAATTACACTATTTGAGATATTTTCTGAATACTTCCGGTAGTATTCTTTCTATAATATTTTTAATATACTCGAATCCTCTTTATTAAGGCATAAAAAAGACGCCAGAGATTCCTCTGACGCCCTTATTGTTCGCTAACGTTTTAATTATTTTTCTTCCGTTTTTTCGTGTGGCAAGATTAAGTTTAAGACGATTCCAGCAATCGCACAAAGCGCTGTCCCTGATAAAGTGACAGGTCCTACTTCAAGCACTGCTGCACCAAGTCCAAGGACTAACATTGAACTTGCGATAATGAGATTTCGCACTTGTCTGAAGTCCACTTGTTTTTCGATTAATACTTTCAACCCGTTTGAAGCAATAACCCCATATAAAAGAATCGCCATTCCACCAAGTACTGCATTTGGAATCGTACGAATCAGTGCTGTGAATTTACCAAAGAAACTAAATCCAATCGCAATCAGTGCGGCATTACGAATTACCGATACCGATGCGATACGTGTCAACCCTACAACCCCTGTGTTTTCACCGTAAGTGGTATTGGCTGGTCCTCCTAGGAAGGCAGATACGGCTGTTGCCACCCCGTCCCCGATGAGCGTGCGGTGTAAGCCTGGGTCTTTCAAGAATTGACGTCCGCAGATTTCACTTAATACGGTGTGGTCCCCGATATGTTCAGCAATCGTTACAACCGCTACTGGCAGAAGCGCCCATGTTTCAGGCCCGAAGTATAAGTTATATTGATGGAATAATCCGTTTGTATTGAATGGCAAGTATAATTCTGGCAACGCAATCCATTGGGCGTCGATGACTTTTGTAAAATCTACTAGTCCAAAGAAGATGGCCACGATATATCCACCGATAATCCCGAATAGGAATGGAATGATTTTCAAGAACCCTTTTGCTTTTGTATTAATAAATGCTGTTATTAAGAAAGTCACAGTCGCAACCAGCATTGGCTTCCAGTCACCATCTTTTACAAATCCGGCATTCTTTACCGCGCTATTGGCAAGACCTAGACCGATGACGATAATCATTGGTCCAATGACGATTGGCGGTAAGAGTCGGTTAATCCAATTCGTTCCTAAGAATTTAACAAATAAGGCCACAACCACATAGAGGAGTCCGACTAACACAACCCCTGTTTGCGCAGCATCTGGTTTTCCTTCCATTTGCGCCATCGCAAATTGCATGGCCGTAATAAAAGCAAAAGAGGATCCCAAGTAAACAGGTACTTTAAACTGCGTCGCAACCATATAGATTAACGTTCCTAATCCTGACGCAAATAAAGCAACCGATACTGGCATCCCCAATATTAACGGCACTAAAACAGTGGCCCCAAACATCGCAAACACGTGCTGCAAACTCAAGAACAGCCCAGGCACGAGCTCCGGTTTTTGATCCACATCTAACAACAGATCGACTTTTGAAGTTTGTAACTCCATTTTACCCTCTTTTCCGGGCGTTTTTGTGCACACAAAAAGCCCTATGTTTTTAAGCGTAGGGCTAGTCTAATAAACTTGATCTTAGCCTTTCTCACCTCTCTGGATGAGTTTAAAAGCCCTTGCTAGCAGATAGTGTATCACACCTAAATTGGATTTGCTATACTTTTTTCTGTTTTTTTAAACAAAAGTATTGTTCCTAAGTCCAAACCCCGTTACAATGGGTACAAGCAACCCTTAAAGTTGCCCAGTCTAACTTTATGGAGGGATCATTTATGGTCAAATCAGTAGAAACTATTACAGAATTAATCGGGAACACTCCCCTTGTGAAACTAAACCGTTTAGTTTCAGACGATTCTGCAGATGTATATGTAAAAGTCGAGTCGTTTAACGCCGGTGGATCTGTGAAAGATCGTATCGCTTTAAACATCATCGAAACAGCTGAGAAAGATGGAAGCCTAAAACCTGGCGACACAATCATCGAAGCAACAAGTGGAAATACAGGTGTCGGACTTTCATTAATCGGTGCTGCCAAAGGATACAAGGTCATCACAATTATGCCTGAATCCATGTCTATCGAACGCCGTCAATTAATGAAAGCATACGGTACAGAAGTATTATTAACGCCTGCTGCTGACGGATTCGGCGCTGCCGTTGCTAAAGCAGAAGAATTAGCGGCACAACCTGGCTACTTCTGGGCACGTCAATTCGACAACGAAGCAAACCCAGCTATCCACTATCAAACAACTGGACAAGAAATCATTAAAGCCTTCGACGGAAAAACACCAGACGCTTACATCAGTGGTATCGGTACAGGTGGTACGATTACAGGTGTTGGTCGTGCGTTAAAAGAAGTGAACAAAGACGTGGAAATTATCGGGGTTGAACCTGAAGAAGCTCCATTTATTTCTAAAGGCCAAAAAGGAAAACACCGCATCCAAGGAATCTCTGCTGGTTTTGAACCAAGCATTATCGACCGCGAAGTCATCGACGGCTTTGAACTTGTAACAAGTGACGATGCCATCGAAACTGCGAAAAACTTAGCCGCTAAAGAAGGAATCCTTGCTGGTATTTCTTCTGGAGCTGCTGTAACTGCCGCTCTACGTGTGGCAAAACGCTTAGGAAAAGGCAAATCTGTTGTAGTTCTATTACCAGATACAGGCGAACGTTACCTCTCAACAGGCATTTTCGGTGAAGCGTAATTCATTCTAAATAATACAAGAGTCTCAAATACGAATTTCAATCTTTTGAATATCTTCATAGTGATGGCAGTAGTTGTACCGGGTTGATCCAAGGTCTCAACCCTACCAAGCTTCAAACAGGCCGTAAAACGGCCTGTAATTCACATTGGTTACACTCACTACTGCTCTCACTATAGAATTCAAAAGATTTCCATTCAGTTTTTGAGGTTCTTTTTTTGTGCAAAAATTCAGTCGAAAGGCATTCAGAATCCAGATGTATCATGTTTGATACAACACAACTTTGCGATGTAACATTTTTGTTACGTAACATAATTGTTACACTCAAGGTAAGACAAAAAAAACCAC
>CALALK010000206.1 GCA_937923125.1 uncultured Carnobacterium sp. | reverse complement strand
ACAACGGCAAATAATGACAATAAATGTCTTGCCATTTTATTTTTACGATATTTACGATAAGAAGATGGGTTTAAAAAACTCATACATGATCACCCACTTTGAAACAATATTGGATGCCATTTGCTGTTGGTACTTTCAGCACTGCATCATAATAATGAAATGGCACATTTTTTGATTCCAAATTTAACACCAGATTTTCTAATTCTCGCATATTTGGAACACGCCATTCGATTTCAGAAACTCCATAAAAATCTTGATGTGAATGAGGAATGAACTCCCAAGAATTAATCGCTAGTGAGTACCCATCTCGATTCACTTTAAAATTCTTACGACGAGTCACATAATCATAGGTAGTCTTGAACAAAAACGCTTCGGTTAAAAAAGCTCCTGTTTCTTCAACATCGGACACATTATAGTGCACTTGTGCGATGCTAGCGGTTGGTGGAAATTCTTCTGCCATCGCATCGACTCCATCGATAAACTCATGAAGCGAACGATTCATTTCTGTCCCTTCAAGATATTCATCAACAAGTTCAGCACCACTCTCGCTTTCAATCATAAATTTCAAACGATTCCCTTCAGGATCCACGATATAAAAGTTATCCGTATAGCCATCAAAACCCGTAGCCGTGATCGTTTGTTCTTCTAAAATCAATCGATTAATGAGCTCTCCCATTTGGAATGGTTTTGCTAATTTAAAGCCGATATAGTACGTAGTTAGAATTGAATTCTTACTTCCTTTACCTTGAACTAAGCGTAGTAAAGGAACACTACCTCTACTATGTCCAATAAGGATTTCGTTATCAAAGTCCTGCAGTACAACAAGACCTAAAACTTGCGTATAAAATTTCTTCATCACTGAAAGATTACGCACCGTTATCGTTACAAGAGAAATCGTCCACTCTTTTTTTGATTGTGGTACAAGCGCATCTTTCACTAACTGTAATAGATTTCGCATTTTCCTTTTCCTTTACTAAAAAAGTGGGGGAGGACTTAAAGGATGTTCCTCACCCACTCCGTTAATTTTTATCCTTCAAAAGCCACTGTTAAAGGTGGGACAACTTGTTTCTTACGAGAAACAACTCCTGGTAGTGTTAGTACTCCATCTGTATAGCTTGCGTTAAACGCTTGAGCCACTTTATCTAAATGGTCACCAACAACTAATACTGTTGAGACGCTTGTTAAGATGTTTGTAATGACAAATACAAATGTATCATATCCATTTTTATCATTGGCAACTCGCATGCTTTCTTCTAACTCATCGCGACGCGCTAATAACTCTTCAGGATCCACTACGTTTACTTGCGCAATTCGTAAGTTTGCTCCTCCCATTGGGAATGATTTTGCATCTAGGTCAATTAAATCATCTGTTGATTTATTTCCTAAGTTTGTACCAGCTTTTAGCATTTCTAAACCATATACATTCACATCGATTTCAGCAATGTTTGCTAAGTCAGTCGCTGCTTCAATATCTTGTTGTGTACATGTAGGTGACTTGAATAATAATGTATCTGAAACAATAGCAGAGACCATTAATCCTGCGATATCTTTTGGAATATCAACACCATATTCTTTATACATTTTATAGAGGATTGTGTTTGTACATCCTACTGGTTCTGCACGATAGAATAATGGGTTTGCTGTTTGGAAGTTTGCGATACGGTGGTGATCCACTACATATTCTACTTCTACTTTTTCCACACCAGTAGCACTTTGTTGAACTTCATTGTGGTCTACTAGTGCTACACGATTTGTTTCTTCTGAAACATCTCCAATCACTCGTGGAGCTTCTTTTTTGAAATAATCTAAAGCATATTGTGTTTCTTCATTTGGAGTCCCAAGGGCAACTGCTTCTGCATCTTCTCCTAAGTGACGTAATAAATAAGCATATGAAATCGCTGATGTAATCGCGTCTGTATCTGGATTTTGATGTCCGAAAACTAATAATTTACTCATAATTTGGCCTCTCTCTATATAAATTTACATTGACAATTTTAACATAATTATCACTTAAAACCAATAGATAATGCATTATTTCTAAGATTTCTAGAAAAAAAGAACTGTTATAGCTTTTAAACTATAACAGTTCTTTCATTATGCATTTAAATAACCTTTATATTCGTCTGTTCTTAAAATACGACGAGCATTGTCCACACGTTCTTGTGTTGGTGGTTCAATATGGTCTAATTTATATGGAATTCCTAAGTTCTTCCATTTATAAACACCTAATTTATGATATGGCAAGATTTCGAATTTCAAAACATTCTTCAATCCAGCAACAAAATCACTTAATCGGATGAGATATTCATCGTAATCTGAACGTTCCGGAACTAACACGTGGCGAATCCATACTGGTTGCCCTTTTTCTGATAAATACTCTGCTAGTTGAAGAATATTTTTATTCGTCCATCCTGTTAATTTCTTATGTTGTTCATCATCAATATGTTTAATATCTAATAAAATAAGATCTGTATATTCTAATAACTCTTCAAATTTTGAGAAGAATGGTTCGTCATACGTAAATGGCATTCCACAACTGTCTAATGTTGTGTGTACTCCAGCTTTCTTACAACGTTTAAAGAAATCGATTAAGAAATCAATTTGCAATAAAGGTTCTCCTCCGCTGACAGTTACGCCACCTTTACGTCCCCAGAATGCACGATATTGCAATGCTTGATCGAGTAATTCTTGAGAAGTAATCGGATGACCGCCCCCAATATTCCAAGTATCTGGGTTATGACAAAACTCACAACGCATACGACAACCTTGCATGAAGGTTACAAAACGGATACCTGGTCCGTCTACAGAACCAAAACTCTCTGTAGAATGAATATATCCAGTTACTGGTTCACTCATCATTATTCCTCCTATCTTTTCTCTTCTAGTATATCACAATTCGTGTTCTTTGGGACCGTTTCGATTAAAAAACGGATGGACGATTTTGCCCATCCGTTCTCTAAATTTCAGCAATTTTGCGAGTCGACCTCACACTTTGTGTAATCTGGTTCAGTCTCCTTGAAAAACCTCTGGTGATTACATGCTTTCGTGCATTGTACGGTTGATTACGTCTAATTGTTGTTCACGAGTTAATTTAATGAAGTTAACTGCGTAACCAGATACACGAATTGTTAATTGTGGGTATTCTTCTGGGTGTTCCATAGCATCTAATAATGTATCACGGTTGAATACGTTGATGTTTAAGTGGTGACCACCTTTAGAAGCATAACCATCTAACATAGCAACTAAGTTTTCTTCTTGTACATCTAATTCACGTCCTAAAGCTTTAGGAATGATTGAGAATGTATTAGAGATTCCATCTAATGCATATTGGTAAGGTACTTTAGCTACTGATGATAATGAAGCTAATGCTCCGTGTGTGTCACGACCATGCATTGGGTTAGCACCTGGTGCAAATGGTTCGCCAGCACGACGTCCATCAGGAGTGTTACCTGTCTTCTTACCATAAACTACGTTAGAAGTAATTGTAAGGATAGAAGTTGTATGTTTAGCATTACGGTAAGTTTTATGTTTTTTAACTTTAGTCATGAATTCTTTCAATAACCAAATTGCGATTTCATCAGCGCGGTCATCGTTGTTACCATATTTAGGGAAGTCGCCTTCTACTTCATAGTCAACAACAACGCCATCTTCGTCACGAATAGTTTTAACTTTCGCATATTTAATAGCTGATAATGAGTCAACTGCTACTGAGAATCCAGCGATACCAGTTGCCATTGTACGTAGAATTTCAGTGTCATGTAATGCCATTTCAATTCTTTCGTAGCTGTATTTATCATGCATGTAGTGGATGATGTTTAATGTGTTTAAGTATAAACCACAAATCCATTCCATCATGTCATTGTATTTTTCCATTACTTCGTTGTAGTCTAAGTACTCTGAAGTGATTGGTTGATATTTAGGACCAACTTGTGCTTTAGATTTTTCATCGATACCACCGTTGATCGCATATAATAATGTTTTCGCTAAGTTAGCACGAGCTCCGAAGAATTGCATTTGTTTACCGATACGCATAGCAGATACACAGCAAGCAATTCCGTAGTCGTCGCCCCACTCTGGACGCATTACATCATCGTTTTCATATTGGATTGCAGATGTATTAATAGAAGTTTTAGCTGCAAACAATTTGAAGTTTTCTGGTAAACGAGTTGACCATAGAACTGTTAAGTTTGGTTCTGGAGCTGGTCCTAAGTTTACTAATGTGTGTAAGAAACGGAAACTGTTCTTAGTTACTAATGGACGTCCGTCTTCACCAACACCGGCGATTGATTCAGTTACCCAAGTTGGGTCTCCTGAGAATAATGCGTTGTATTCTGGTGTACGAGCGAATTTAACTAAACGTAATTTCATAACGAAGTGGTCAACAAGTTCTTGTGCTTGTTCTTCAGTTAATGTTCCGTTTTCTAAGTCACGTTGTACATAGATATCTAAGAATGTTGAAGTACGTCCAAGAGACATAGCCGCACCATTTTGTTCTTTAATAGCTGCTAAGTATCCTAAGTATAACCATTGGAAAGCTTCGCGAGCGTTAGAAGCTGGTTTAGAAATATCGAATCCGTAGATGTTACCTAATTCTTTTAATTCTAATAATGCACGGTATTGTTCTGAAACTTCTTCACGTAAACGAATTACATCGTCAGACATAGTGCCATCGCCAATGTTAGCGAAGTCTTTTTGTTTTTCAGCGATTAAACGATCAACCCCGTATAAAGCTACACGACGGTAGTCACCGATGATACGTCCACGTCCGTAAGCATCTGGTAAACCTGTGATAACACCTGATTTACGAGCTGCACGCATTTCTGGAGTGTAAGCATCGAATACACCTTGGTTGTGAGTTTTACGCCAGTCACGGAAGATACGAGAAATTTCTTCGTCAATCTTGAATCCGTAAGCTTCAGCTGATTGTTCACTCATACGAATACCACCAAATGGTTGTAAGCTACGTTTGAATGGTTTTTCAGTTTGGAAACCAACAACTGTTTCTAAATCTTTGTTTAAGTATCCAGGACCATGTGAAGTGATTGTTGATACAACTTTAGTGTCCATGTCTAAGACACCACCAGCTTCACGTTCTTGTTTGTTCAAGTCCATTACTTGTGCCCATAAAGCTTTAGTAGCTTCAGTAGGTCCAGCTAAGAAACTGTCGTCTCCTTCATAAAGTGTGTAGTTTTCTTGGATAAAGTCACGGACGTTAACTTCTTCTTTCCATACTTTACCTTTAAAACCGTTCCATTGTTCCATATATTTTTCCTCCTTAGATAATTGGTTGTGAAACTTATAACAGCTATCTACATGAATATTATAACACAATAAAAATTAGTTGCAATACTTAAGTGTAAAAAAATACAAAGTTTTTGTTAAATATTGTTATAATCGCTATTTTTAAATGTTACCAGTTGTGAAATATGTATTATAACAGCTAGTTTTGCTGTACTATTTTTTTGAAACAGTATGAATATTTTCACAAAGTGGTCTCTTAATTCACAATTGTCCCTTTCAAACCGAAATCATTAGGTAGTTATAAAACAAAAAAGTGAGAACCATCGAATATCATTCAATGATTCTCACTTCAATTTAGCGTTTCAGGAGGGATTCGAACCCCCGACCGTTCGCTTAGAAGGCGAATGCTCTATCCTGCTGAGCTACTGAAACAGTACTAAATTAGTATACCTAAAGACGAACATTCTGTCAATTGATTTTACAGCTATATTGCGACTATTCTGTTTCTTTTTCTTCGCCATCTGTTTTCTTCTTTTTAGAAAATAACATTGCCCCATAGATGACTAACATCACTACTGCCATGATGAATACTCTTGCTGCAAGAGCAAAATTGTACAGCGCCGCTAAACCACTTAAAGCAAAGAAAATGATCGTCATATTTCTAACCGTTTCAAGAATTGGGCGTTTCCTTCCCATTGGATTTGGTCTATTGTCCATTGTTACTCCTTCATCTCTTTCGTTTTATACATTAATAGCGCCGAAGCAATAGCTACGTTTAACGATTCTGCTTTTCCAAACATTGGAATCGTCACTACAACATCCGCTAAATCAATCACGTCATCAGAGACGCCTTGCCCTTCATTACCAACGACGATCGCTACATCCGTTGCTCCTTGTAAGATAGTGTAATCTTTTGAATCACGGTGCAGTGCCGTTACAGCCACTTGTACACCTTTGTCTTTAAGCGTCGGCAAGTAATCTTTCAAATCCGCTTGAAAAACTGGGATATGGAAATGGCTTCCTTGCATGGATCGAAGAACTTTATCGTTATATAAATCAACCGTTCCTGTTCCTAATACAACCGCATCAAATCCGGCAGCATCCGCCGTTCTCACAATCGTTCCTAAATTCCCTGGATCTTGAACTGCATCTAACACAATGAAGCGACCGCTATAAGGCAATGACTCCTGTTTAACAATCTTCACAACTGCTAAAATCCCTTGAGTGGTTTCCGTCATTGATAACTTATGGAAGACTTCTTGAGAAACAACTAGCACTTGTACATCAGTTTGAGATAACAAATTTTGGTAGTCTTCAAGACGATTACTAGTAACTACAATCAATTCAATCGGAGCTTTCTCTTTAATCGCTTCTTCTACCAGATGCTCTCCTTCGAGAAGATACATCCCTGCTTTCTTACGACCTTTCGCAGTCTGAAGTTTGACAAGCTCCTTAATTTTTTCGTTCTTAGGTGAACTAATGATATCCATACAACTACCCTTTTAATCCTTCTATTGTATTAATGAGTTTCTTTGCTTCTGCCTTTTGATTTTGATGGAATCCACATTTCATCGG
>CALALK010000205.1 GCA_937923125.1 uncultured Carnobacterium sp. | reverse complement strand
ATTGTCATATTAGGTGGAATTAAATTTATGTTCCGCAAGAATGTGTTGAATCTAGATCGGCAAGCGAATATGTGGAAGTTCATAGTTACGATTGTTTGCGTTGGTATTTTGTTCATTTTTATGTACCATGTACACACAAAATTGTTTAAGCCAAAAGTAAAAAGAAAAATTCAACTGAAGGATTTAATTTTTGTGTTTGTAACGTATATTGCTGTTAGATTTTCAGATTATTTGATTTATAGTTTGTGGAGTTCAATGGCGTATGGGACAAATCGAACAAAACTAGTTGATTTTTTCTTTAAGGCAACTCGAACAATAACGGCAGACAAATTTGTTTTTGCTTTAGACGCACTAACGCTCGTTTGTATTGCACCTTTGATTGAAGAATTTCTTTTTAGAGGTTTTCTGAATAATTTGCTCCGAGAAAAAGTGAATGCTTTTGTTAGAATGTCTATCGTTTCAATTTTATTTACAGTTGTTCATATGCCGTATATTCATAATTGGATACAGTTTTTAGCTTATCTTATTGGCTCTATTGTTCTTTTTCTTATATATGATCGAAGAAGAAGTTTGTTTGACGCAATCCTATTACATAGCCTTTCTAATGGACTTCTTGTAATCTTGTTCATCGAAATACCGAGACGCTTCTTTTAGAAAATTAGTCAGTGACTTCTGTAAGGGAGTCACTTTTTTTGTGGAAATTTTTTTGATTTTAGGTTCATTTTAGTTTTAAGGAGTATTCTCTTATTAAGGAAGACGCCAAAAGAAAGAAGCGATTTTCTTTAAATAGAACAGTGTTTTGATACAATAAGGAAAAGAGGGATACAATCATGACTGTTTTAACAAAAATCAGACCAAAAGAACCATTAAAAAATTTAAAGTGGGTTGACATCCTCATCGTGACGATTATCATGTTCGGGGAGTTTATCATCCGATCCACACAACAATTTCTACAGAGTTTACAACCAGTGACGGAAGTGGCCCAGCAGTATACGGAAACGACAACGTCCTATAGCGACGGGGCAGCGTATTCGAGTAACTTTACCTTACAGGTGATTTTACTAGCGATTGCACTCTTGTACTTAGTCATCCGTCATTACGACTTCAAGCAGTTGAAGATTCGTTTTCACTGGTCCGTACTCATCTGGGTACCGTTATTATTCACGATTGTCGGACTCTTCGGCGACGTCGTAACAACGCTGAGCGGCGAATACAACTACTTCGACCCAGCGCTTGTTCCGTTCATGAACCCACAGGAAATCATCAATAAGTTCTTAGCGTTATCTCCAATGGCCATCGCTTATGGGCTGTTAAATGGATTTTACGAAGAGTTCTTCTTCCTTGGATTGATGACATCGGTGAAGGAAGAACATCAGTGGAAGGCTTTAGCATTCTCAACACTGGTTCGTTTCTCATTCCATACGTACCAAGGAATATTGTGGGCAATTGTTATCGGAGTCGTGTACGGATTGTTCTACTACTTCATGTACAAAAAAGTGGTGAAAAACCTATTACCATTCTTCCTCATGCACGCATTGGCAGATATGTTTGGTTCAACCTTCATCTACTTATTAATCGCATGGGCATACTAATATGTAGCAAAGCGCATCCTGGAAAGGGTGCGTTTTTCTTATTGAAAGGCTGCAATTACCATATATGGTAATTGCGTGTTGGAGTGGAGTAAAAACAGTGTAAAATCAAGCTTCTTTCTTATGTGTGAGGGGGAGGGTTATGGTATGATAGCGCTAGTGATATCAGTAAAAGCGAGGAGACTTTCAGATGTATTATGTAAAAAATCAACGTAATGGACAAGAAATCTACGATGCAACGACAAACTTAGCCATCGAATATTTCTTATTAAACGAAAAGAAACTGGATGAACCAATTTTGTTATTTTATATTAACGAAAATGCGATTATCATCGGGAAAAACCAAAATACCATCGAAGAAATCAATCAAGATGGTGTAGACAAGCTTGGCGTACAAGTGGTTCGTCGTTTCTCAGGTGGTGGAGCCGTGTATCATGATATGGGAAATATCTGCTTCTGCTTCATTACAGAAGATGATGGCGATAGCTTCCGTGATTTCGGAAAATTCACAGAACCCGTGATTGAAGCCCTCCATAAAATGGGAGCAACAGGGGCAGAGTTACAAGGACGTAACGACCTTCTCATCGACGGTAAGAAATTCTCTGGAAATGCGATGTACTCAAACAATGGCCGTTTAACAGCGCACGGAACATTAATGCTGGATCTAGATGTGAGCATTTTGCCACAAATTTTACGTCCAAAACAAGAGAAAATTGCGTCAAAAGGAATCAAGTCAGTTCGTTCACGCGTGACAAATATCAAACCTTACTTAGCGCCTGAATATCAAGACTTAGACATCTTACAATTCCGCGAAGTGCTCTTGAAAAACATCTTCAATGTGGAAGATACATCTACAATTAAAGAGTATGTTCTAACGGACGAAGACTGGGTGCGTGTAGAAGAATTACGCAGCAAGTACTTCAATAATCCTGATTGGAACTACGGAAAGAATCCAAAATTCGAATTCAAACAATCTAAACGTACTCCAGCCGGACAAATCGAGTTCAGCTTGAACGTTGAAAAGAATGCCATCAAAGACATTAAGATTAACGGAGACTTCTTCGGTCTTGGAGAAATCAGCGATGTAGAAAAAGCGCTAGTCGGCGTTGGATACAACCGCGAAGACTTAACAAAAGCCTTCGAAGCCATCGACATCCGCCGTTACTTCGGGAATGTTACAGTGGATATCCTAGTGAACCTATTACTAGGGGTAGAAGAATAACATAGGAAACTCGGCTATAGAGGCCGATGATGCAACAGGAACCTAGCAGTAATGCTGGGTTCTTTTTTTGCTTGCGCGTATAGTAAAAACGCTGGGGGAGCAGTATAATAAAGATAAGTTC
The DNA here is from genome assembly GCA_937923125.1 of uncultured Carnobacterium sp. Lineage (GTDB taxonomy): Bacteria > Bacillota > Bacilli > Lactobacillales > Aerococcaceae > Granulicatella. Next base: position 2,407 of record CALALK010000205.1, on the reverse strand, counting down.
AGGAATCCGTTTTTAGGGAGAGGGGTTGTTGGAAATGAGTCAAAAAGTTAGAGAAATTGTTACTATAGTATTTGGGTTCATCAGTGGTGCAAATGCCATCTATCAGCTACTATTTCGTCAAGATATCGCGCTGTTTATTGTGAATGCGATAGTTGCTGGTGCTGCCTTTTATTCTTGGTTGAATCGGGATAATCCAGAAAAGCTCAAGAAGATGAATCGCGGAGGAGCTGCTATTTTGATTTTAATAGTCGCTTCCATCGCTTTTGCTTTAATCATGAATCATTTCTTCGGGTTTGAGCAATGGGAATCGTGGCAAAAATCCATCGTTAAATTCACGTTTATCTTTGGCTTAGTGACGGTAGTGAATCGATATATTAAAAAATAATAACTTAATGGAGGCTTCATATGGCACTTTTACACGTTTCATTTTTTTCAAAAACATTAATGAGAACCATCCCGCTGTCAGTCTACTTGCCTAGCGATGCGGTGGACTTTAATAATCAGTATCTCTCGGAAGGTCCGTACAAAGCGTTGGTGTTACTGCACGGAGTATTGGGCAGCGAACAGGACTGGGTCAACCAGACGCGAATTCTTCGATACGCAAAAGAGAAAAATCTTGCCCTCATCATGCCTTCTGGGGAAAATCATTTCTACGTAGACCAACCATGGAACTATACGAACTATGGAGAATTCATCGGGGTGGAGCTTCCAGAAATCTCACGCCGAATGTTTCCTATTTCTCGAAAACGGGAAGACTTAGGCATTGCCGGGCTTTCGATGGGTGGATACGGGGCGCTTCGAAACGGCATCAAATATCACGACACCTTTAGCGTGATTGGGGCGTTCTCTAGCGCGATTAAGAAACAGGCACTTCCACCAGAGGAGATTCCAGAAGCACCGTTCTTTTTAAGAAAAAGCTTTTTGGAGGCGGTCTTCAAAGATGAGGAGACCTTTGTAGCGGAAGGCAATCAGTTGTATCATGCCGTCCAAACAATGGAGCGTAAGGACGCGCTCTCGGTCTTTATGGCATGTGGTACGGAAGATTGGCTTTTGGAAGACAACCGTAGCTATAGCAGCTTTTTGAAAGAACAAGGAGTGTCGCTAACGTATAAAGAGCACGTTGGCGGACACGAATGGGACTTCTGGGACTGGGCGATGAAGCAGTTCCTAGACTGGTGGATTCCAGAAGATGCAGACCAAGGCGTGTCTAGCGGGAATGTGAAATCGTAAGACGAGCGCGATATTGTTGCAAGCACATCGCCATAATGGTAGAATATTTTGTATATTAGAGCGATGAACAAGAGGAGTAAAATGACTTTGTTTACGAGAGAGGGAAGACTTGGTGAAACTTCCTAGCAGATTCATTTGAAGGTAGCTTGTGAGCTTACTCTACGAAATGCAGTAATAGAGTACGGAGACGACACTTCGTTACCAACATCGAGGCGTAATAAATGATTACGCGAATATTAGGTGGTACCACGAATTTAATCGTCCTATGGAGAGTGTCTTCATAGGATTTTTTTATTGGACACAAACAAGATACAAGGAGGAAAATCAATGGCTAAAGAAATGTCATCTAAGTTTCAACCACAAGAAGTTGAAGCTGGTAAATATCAATGGTGGGTTGATTCAGGCGTCTTCCATCCAAACGAAGATCCAAACGCTGAACCTTATTCAATCGTTATCCCGCCACCAAACGTAACAGGGAAATTACACTTAGGACATGCTTGGGACGTAACGTTACAAGACATGATTATCCGTCAAAAACGCATGCAAGGGTTCGACACTTTATGGTTACCAGGGATGGACCATGCGGGTATCGCAACACAAGCAAAAGTAGAAGAAAAATTACGCGGAGAAGGCTTATCTCGTTATGACCTTGGCCGTGAGAAGTTCCTTGAACAAACATGGGAATGGAAGGAAGAATATGCCAGCCATATCCGTGAACAATGGGCAAAAATGGGGATTTCTGTAGACTACCGCAGAGAACGTTTCACATTAGATAAAGGGTTATCTGACGCCGTGAAGAAAGTCTTCGTAACTTTATACGAAAAAGGCTTAATCTACCGTGGTGAATACATCATCAACTGGGACCCTAAAGCGAAGACTTCATTATCCGATATCGAAGTTATCCATAAAGACGTAGAAGGTGCGTTCTATCATATGAACTACCCTCTAGCAGACGGAAGTGGATTCCTAGAAATCGCAACGACTCGTCCAGAAACACTTCTTGGAGATACGGCTGTTGCGGTTCACCCAGACGACGAACGTTACCAAGCATTAATCGGTAAAACAGTTATCTTGCCACTCGTGAACCGCGAGATTCCAATCATCGCTGACGAATACGTTGAGCAAGATTTCGGAACAGGGGTTGTAAAAATCACTCCAGCGCACGACCCGAACGACT
>CALALK010000204.1 GCA_937923125.1 uncultured Carnobacterium sp. | reverse complement strand
TATATCGACAATGGAGAAGATAAAGAAGGTATTCGAAACTTCATTAGAGAAGTCGTTTTACTCGACGGTGCGCAAGGCGTTCGCATCCTTTCTGAATATACTGCGATTGCAGCAGAGGGATTGATTGAGTTTCCAAACTACGAAGGTATGCGTGATGTCGACATTCCTGTAGAAAACCCAGGATTGGTTCGCTGGATGCTGCTTCTAGGTCAATTAGGAAAACCAGATACTCCTGAAAAAGAATTACTACATGAAATGTACTTCTATTTCTTCGGGCAAGAATTATTGAAGGCTAATTTTATCATTCCAATGCGTGCCCATGGAGAAATTCCACAAGCGGATGAAAAAGGCGTTACGAAATTCAAAGACGGATTCAAGTTTGATTTAGCCATGGAGAAAGGTAAAGAAAAGAAACAAGCAATGATGTTCTTTACAGACTGGCTACGATTCCGTCAAAAATTCGGAGAAGACTGGCAAGGACTCATCCAGAAACTTGATGGTAACCTCGTATTTCATGATGTGATCATCAATGGAACAGGAAACCCAGAGGCGGGTGCCTATATTACAGAAAGCATCTTTAACAAAATTAAAGAAGCCCACAAAAAAGACGCATAATGCATAAGGACTCACAGTGTGGGTCCTTATTTTTTGTCTCTATATTCGCAAAAAAAGCTATGATATAATTGAAGTATCAGCTATTAGCAAACGGGAGGAATATAAATGGGATTATTCGATTTTTTATTTGGAAAGAAGAAAGAAAATACAACTGTTTTTTTGGGGGTAGAAGAGATACTCCCTAATTCAAATGACACAGAAGACTTAGTCGTTTTAGGAAGCGTAAGAGGAACGATTCACGTTGGAGATGAAGTCATTATTACAAATTTAGGAAGTGATAATGATAAACCTGCAAAAGCTGTCATTTCCGCACTTGAAGACGCGAATAGAGGTCAAGTGAAGAAGGCATCCGGCGACAATGTTGTGGTAACGATTAAAGATGGTAAAAAACACAACGTGTATAAAGGTACAGTCTTGCATTCCGAAGGGGTAAGCGAAGATGATTTAAGAGCTTCTTATCTTTACGCTATTATTAATGCATTTTTATTCTGGCAAGATGGGATATTAACGGATGAGGATCGTAGACGCTTTTCGATTGCGGACTTAATAGAAATATGGAGACAATCTATCCGTTTTTGTGATACACAGGCTACAGAGAAAAACTATGCATACTATCTTGAAAAGATCATTATTTTAATGGAGCAGGTGCGCGCTAAATTATTAACACTGGATGAAATATATGTAGTTTATTCTGTAAAGACTGGCGAACCATGTCTATTTATGAGTTCGACAAGAAATCAAGATGGTAGTCTCGAGCCATCTGAACTAAGGGTACGTTTAATTCCTGCGGCATATAAAGAGAATTTTACATATCCAGATGAGTTTGTACTCCGTCGCATTGAAAACGGGCCTGATAAAGATGGAATCCTGAATTTCTTAAACGAAGTAATTTTCTTAAATGGAGCTGAAGGAATTCAGTTTGTTTCAGATGAAACGTCAATTAATGCAAAAGCACTAATAAAATCCCCGGATGTTGAAGGAATGAGAGAGGTTGATAAACCGATAATGAATCCGGAGTTGGTTCGTTGCTTACTAATGATAGGCCAAACAGCAGATACTACTACATTAGGAAAAGCAGACCGAGATTTCTTATCCAATTTGTATTTAAACCGTTTGACGGAAGCTCTGAAAACAGCACGTTTTATTGTACCTATCAAAGTAGAAGGAGAATTACCAAAACCCAACGAAAATGGGGAGACTTCTTTTGCAGAAGATGTGAAGTATGAAGTAGCAATGAAAGAGCTAAAAGACAATAAGAAGGCTGTTCCAATTTTTACAGATTGGAAGAGATTCAATGACGAATATGGGGAAGGGTGGAGAGGCCTTCTCCAACCGTTGGGAGGACCATTAATTCCACATCCGGTCCTTATTAACGGAACGCTATATTTCGAAACGGGTAATGAAACCAAAGATAGTGAATGATTAGAGTAGGAGAAACAAAATGGGATTATTTGATTTTTTATTTGAAAAGAAGGAAGAAGCAGAATCAAGCTGTATTCTTGGAGTAATTAATGTAATTGGTGTTGATGACAACGAGACAGACTTAATCGTTATGGGCTTTGTTCAAGGAACCCTCAAAGTAGGGGACGAACTTGTTGTTACAAAGATAAGTTGTTTGCCCAAGACGCCTGTAAAAACCGTCATTTCATCCATTTATGTTGATGAAGAGGAGGTTCAAGAAACCTCAGAAAATGTGGTGAAGGTAAAAGTCAAAGATGGGAATAAACTTGGGATTTATAAAGGTACCGTGTTGCATTCGGAAAACGTGACAGATACTCAGGTTTATCTTACTTATCGTTTTGCAATGGATATCGCTTTTGTAAGGCAACAAGATGGAATACTCACTGAGGAGGATCGTGAAAAATTAGCCGCTTCAGATATTTCAGAGATTTGGAGTTTATATTGGAAGGCCCATCTTGAAGAGTTTGAAAAGGTAAAAGAAATAAAAATGAAGGTGGATCAGAGAAGACGAGATTTCTTTAATTTGATTCGGGAAAAACTATTTTTATTAGATGACATTTATGTAATATACTCAACAATAACGAACGAACCTCATTTGTTTGCTACTGCATCATTAGATGGAAATAATGGGCTGACTGTTTCACATTCATGGGTTTATCTGATTCCAAGCTCATACATGCATTACCGTAAAGAGATTTATAAGAAAGATGAGAGATTTGATTTTAAACGGATTGAAAACGGACCTGAAAAAGAGGGGATTCGTAATTTTCTAAGAGATTTATTTATATATGATGGAGTAGAATCAATTCTATATTTCACCGAAGATACGTTGATTTTTGCAAAAGAATTAATGGACCTTCCAAATTATGAAGGGGTAGATGAAGCAGAAATCCCTGTAACGAATCCAGATTTAATGAAGTTTTTGCATCTATCAAGTCAATCGGACGGAATAGAAGATAAAGAACAAAAGAATATCGGTTACGGATATTTTTGTATTTTTGCCAAATCTACAAAGACCGCAAAATTTATTGCGCCAATGAGACTTCATGGGTA
>CALALK010000203.1 GCA_937923125.1 uncultured Carnobacterium sp. | reverse complement strand
CTTTAACCGTGCAACACAGCTGCAGGCTCAGCCAGGGTCAACGTTTAAACCATTAGCGGTATATACTCCGGCTCTTGAAGAAGGGTATCAACCTAATTCTGTTCTAGTGGACGAGAAACGTTCGTATGGTTCAGATAAATATACGCCTGAGAACTGGAATAAACAGTATCAAGGAACTGTGACGATGACGGAAGCCTTGAACCACAGTTGGAATGCTCCTGCTGTATGGTTACTCGATAAAATCGGATTGAAGAAAGGAATCGAGAAGGTTCATCAATTCGGAATCGAAACAGACCCAGGAGACGAGTACTTAGGGATTGCCCTTGGAGGACTTACAAAAGGGGTCTCTCCAGAACAAATGGCTTCTGCCTATACAGCCTTTGCCAATAAAGGGGTTCGTGTGCAACCGCGTTTTGTGACGAAAATTGTGGATGCAAATGGGAAAGTCGTTGTAGACAACACAGCCGTGAAGGAAAACCGTGTGACAACGGAAGAAGTCGCTAAGAAGATGACAAGTATGCTATTAACCGTGTACGGTTCAGAAGGTCTTGGCGCACCATTTTCGCCAGCTGGTAAGACGATTGCAGGGAAGACGGGTACTACCGAAGCCATCAATAATGACAATGGTTCTCGTGACCAATGGATGATTGGATATACACCTGATGTTGTTGTCGCAACTTGGATGGGATATGACCAATCAGGGAACTACTCTTTATCAGCTTCTAGCCGTGAAGGAGTAGGTCCACTCTTTAAGCTAGAGATGGAAGGGTTGCTTCAATTCACCGCGAATACTCCATTTAATGTAGAAGCCGTGAAGACGAAACAAAATAATCAAAACAACAATACGAATAACGGTGTCGATCAATTTATCAAAGACGCTCAAAAAGCGGGCGAACAAGTTTGGAATCAAATCCAAGAATGGGGTAAAAACCTCTGGGATAAATTCAGAAATCGATAATGCGAACGTACGTACGTATTGATAGTTTAACCATGTAAAATATGGTATAATAAAAGAGTATTTTAAGGAGGAAGAAACATGAGTAATATTTATGATACAGCCAATCAATTAGAACGCGACTTACGCGAATTACAAGAATTCAAAACAGTAAAGGAAAGCTTCGAAGCGATTTATGCTGACGAAACAGCAAGAGCTTTATTTGAAGAATTCCGTACAGTGAATGTCGAGTTACAACAAAAACAATTCTCAGGACAAGAAATCACTGAAGAAGATATTCAAAAAGCACAAGAATTAGGACAAAAAGTGTCTGAAAATGAGCATATTAAAGCATTAATGGAAGCTGAGCAACGTTTGAATACAATTATGCAAGATATCAACCGTATCATCACAAATCCATTACAAGAGCTTTATAGCGCAAAATAATCAATTTTAAACGGTTTTATTAAGAATCGATCCAAAGCATATTTTCTTTGAACGCACAACAGACGGTTCAGGAAAATATGCTTTTTTTGAAGAAAAGAAAGGAGCAACGTATGGTGAAATTCATCCACGCAGCCGACCTCCATCTAGGAATTACGTACGCCGGTATCGGGAAGAACCATAAAGATATCGCAAGAGAATTAAAGCAAGCGGCGTTTGATGCCTTTGAAAGAGTCATCGATACAGCGATTGAGGAAGAAGTCGATGCGCTTGTGTTGGCGGGAGATTTGCTGGATAGTTCACGCACCTTCGTCAAAGAAAAATGTTTCTTGCAAAGTCAGTTGAATCGACTAGCGCCATTTGGAATTCCTGTCGTTGTAGCGCTTGGGAATCATGATGCGGGCACTTCATACGTTTCTGGGGAGCATATTTATACTTTTGGGAGTGCTGTTGAAACAATCGAAGTGGAGACGAGAAATGGGGAACGTGTGGCCTTTAGTGGGTTTAGTTATGAGGTTCCAGTTGTAGCCTCTAGGAAAGTTCAAGAGTATCCTGCAAAGAGTGCTAACTGCGATATTCATATTGGAGTGCTACACGGAGAACTTTCGACTGCACAAGGTCGTTATGCACCATTTTCTATTCCTGAACTAAGAGAAAAAGGCTATGACTATTGGGCGCTTGGACATATTCATACGTGCCAAGAAGTCTCTAGCCAGCCATGTGCGTGGTATAGCGGTACGACTCAAGGAGCGGACCGTAAAGAGAGTGGTCCAAAGGGAGCTTTGCTTGTTGAGATTACTCCTGGGACTACCGCAGAGGTTCGCTTTATTGAAACGAGTACGATGGAGTGGATGGACGTAGAACTAGCATTAAGCGATACGGCTCGTTTAGAAACCTTGCCGTATCTAATCGTAGAGGCACTACCAAATCCTTCGAAGCGAAGCCTTGTGACGCTGCATTTACAAACGCAAGAATCAATCTATTCAAGAGAAGATTTAAAACAACTGACAGAAGTTGTGAATGGGTTATTAGAAGAAAAACGAAGCCTTGTGACAGTGATGAGTATTCGAGAACAAGTTACAAAACCGCTTCGTGGCGCTTCTGGAATTTCGCTTGCAGGAGATGTGGATGCGTCACTCTTTTCTGAGATGGAAATTGCCAAAAGTGGTTTTGCATATCAGTTGATGAGCGACTTCCTTCAAAAAGAAGATGTCCAAGAAGAGATTCACGAACGCGCACTTCGCTTATTAGAAGCTCGCTTTTCGGGAAGGGAGGAAGGGTAATGTATATTTCAAAAATCGAAATCGATCATTTTGGAAAATGGGAACATGAGACCTTTACTTTCCATCCGAACTTGCAAGTCGTGCAAGGCCTGAACGAATCTGGAAAGACGACCCTTCGACGCTTTATCGAGCAGATGCTCTTTGATTTTAAACAAAAGAAAAATGGCGTTTATCCTTATCAACCGCTCCATACGAATACGCGTGGTGGACGGATGTGGATTGAAGATGAAGGGCTGGGGGCTCTCATTATCGAGCGTAGCGCCGTGGAATCTCAGAGGAAGCTCGTTCTAAGGAGTGCAGAAACGGGGCAAGAGTTACCAGAAACGATGCTGGAACGTGTTCTTCATGAGTTGACGATGAATGAGTATCATTCACTCTTTGGATTCAATGAAGAGGAATTGCAAAATAATGCGTTCGAAAGTGAAGAAGAAATCCATCGCTTCTTGTATAGCTTGAGCGTTATGGGGCATAAGGGTGCCTATGAGGAGAGTCAAAACCTCCTTGCCGAGGCGAATAAGTTGTTTCGTCCGCAAGCAAAAAAACTCGAACTCAACGAGCGAATGGACCGACTCGAAGGCTTAACGAATCTATTGGCGCAAACGAAAGGCGAAAATGCGCTTTATGAAGGCTATGTGAGTACTATCCAAGAGCTTCAAAAAGAAGAAGCGGAATTATCTGAAAAATTACAAGACACAGAATCTAGACTAGATGTCTTAGAGAATAAGCTCGCTCATTTTGACGCCTTAGAAGAATTCCGTGCAATGGAGGGACTACAAGAGTTTCCAAAAGACTACGACCATAGTAAGGCTGTAGAAGGCAATAATACTTTACGTGCCTTTGAAAAAGAACTCGAACGAACAAAAATCGAGTTAGAGCAGGCAAAAGCGGAAGCAGAAGTACTTGGACAAGCAACGGAGGATACGACTCTTGAAGCACTGTACGCGAAGGCTCAAGGTGCTGCAGCGGTAGAAGAGCGTGCCTTTGAATTGGAACGTGAGTTGAAGACGCATCCGGGGAATATCGGTGTGCAAAGTAAAGATGCCAAACCATTTACAGAGGCTGAATTAATAGAATTAGATACTCTTCAAGGGGAACAAGGACATGCAGGGCAGTTCCAATCATGGCTTCTTATTGGGCTAGTTGGAATCATTGCCATTATCGTGGTTGGATTTTTAACGAACCAAGTAGTGCTAGGTGCTGGGGTTGCTGCAACGCTTGCGATTGGCGGAGGTTTCTTCTTACAGAAAACTGGAATATTCCTTGCTTCGAAAACGAATGCAGTAGATGAAAAAGTCCAACAGCTCCTTTCAGGGAAAGGAATTGAAGTAACTCTAGACGAAGCAAGACGTTTTGTTCGAAGAAATGAAGGACGAAGCGTCAATGATTTCTTACAAAAGAAGGCGCAATTCGTCCAATTGGAACAAAGACTAGATGCTTTTAAAGAGGAAAGCAAAGACTTCTGGACCAAAGAACAAATCACTCCTCCTGCTACTGTGGAGCAACAGCTACGCGTTATCCGTGAGACTTGGATGACTTCTCAAAAACGGGTTGCAAAATTGGAGCAACTTCAAGAGAGTATCTTAAAGAAAGAACGCCATTTAGCGCAATTGGAACAAGATACAACAGAAGTGCGTGAAGAATTACAAGAAGCCATTTCGCCACTTGGAATCTCAACAGTAGAAGAGTTTAGAACCCAGTTACCAACACTGGACAATCGTGTAGCCTTAGTTCAAAAGAGAGCCTATATTGAAAAGCAAGTCGCACTTTT
>CALALK010000202.1 GCA_937923125.1 uncultured Carnobacterium sp. | reverse complement strand
TCGCCGATTGCGGCTATGGGATTTTATAAAACAGGCGCATTTATGCTGGCGATAGCCGACGAACGTGAAATCATCTTCTTACAGGAAACAGATTTAGATACGAAAGACATTCAGAATTATATTTTAGAAGTCATTATGATGATGGAGGCTGTGCCGCTTCGCTTTATTACAAGTGGACCGTTTGCCATGAGACTCTCGAATATGGTTGATCAGCTCTTAAAACGACTTGGAACGGATATTGTCATCTTGGATGAATTGCCAACGATGAACCGTTACTCAAGCCTTGCGAAAATGGATCTTCTATTATCGCAAAATGATATTGATAATCTTCTCTTTTAAGTGAAACGTTGAGACCCGTGCCCTTAACGTTTCCGCTAGTGTAGGAATTGGAAGGGAGAGAAGCTAAATACTCTCACAGCTTCTCTGTCCATCCATCCTCGAGTGTAAAACATAAAAACAGAGGTCTATTCAAATGAATAGACCTCTGTTTTTATTGGACTGGATATTCTGTATACATTTCACCAAGGCTCTCAAACTCCACTTGATTTTGTAAGAGTTCAATGATGGCTTCTTGGAAAGCTTCGACCTCTTGAACAGGGAGGCTGCAGGTGAATTGAACATTATTGAGGAAGACTTTATCGACGATGGGAATATTTTGCGTCTGGCAATAATATTCCACTTTCCCTACATGTGCATAATCAAAGGTGAGGGCTAGTTGATCTTCGAGTCGGCATTCTACGATTCCGATAGCTTTCAACCCTTCGCTTACAGCCCCAGAATACGCACGAACGAGTCCACCAGTACCTAGCTTCGTTCCGCCAAAGTAACGCGTCACCACGACCGCGACATCCTTTAATTCATTTTTCTTGAGTACTTCTAGCATTGGAACGCCTGCGGTACCACTTGGCTCACCGTCATCCATCGCACGCTGCACTTGGTCGTTTTCACCAATGAGAAAAGCAGAGCAGTTATGCGTGGCCTTCCAATGTTCTTTTTTGATAGCTTGGATAAATTCGAGCGCTTGTTCTTCGCTTGGCACTCGCTGAAAATGCGCAATAAAACGAGAACCTTTAATCTCGATTTCATTCGTCCCAGCCTCTTTAATGGTTTTATATCTCTCTAACATTCTTTCCCCTCACTTTGGTATTAGTATAGCATAAATTTTCTTTTTCGTTTAAGTGTCAAAAATAGAGAAATTTTACGAATAAAAGAGATTTTTTTTAACAAATGTGTATTGTTGATTATAAATAAGAGTTGTATAATGAAAGCGTAAACAAGTTTGCTTTTACATGATAAAGATATGGGTGGTGAAAGAAATGATATTTTATAAAAATAAATGGTCAATGCTATCGATCATTATGTATTGGATTTTTTCCATCGTTATGATTCTAAACTATATTCATTATCATTTGTCAACGGGACATTTTGGAGGAGCTGAAGGAGGAATACCACTGTTTTATGAGATTATATTCAGTAACATTGATGTAATGGACGCTGTATATGGTTTTCTGGCATTCATGATTCCACCGCTATTCTTTTCTCACGAATGTATCAGACAAAGGATAACACATTGCGACTATTTACAATCTGTGAGATTACGACATAAAAAAACATTCTTTTCACCACTTATATCAAAACAATTTAAAACGAACTTTATCATAATCTATTTTGTTTTCTTAGTGAAAATGTTCCTTCAGGCGATATTAGTTCATTTATTTTACTCACCATTTATTTTCGAAGAGAGTAGTTCTTATTTGACGTGGTCTTTCACGATTAACTTCTCGACAAATAGTTTTATTAATTTAATCTGTACGATAGTAATAATCCCCTTAGGATACGCCATTTTCTATTCATTTGTTTTTTCAGTTGGATTGTTCCTAAAACGATATATCATTTATTTATGCAGTGGATTGTTATTAGTGATTATATCGCTTTTATTAGCAATGGTTATAGGTGGATTTTCCCCGATTATCGGCTATTCAATTTGTGTTTTATCACTCATTCAACCAGGAATGTACACATTATTAGGAGAAACTATTTCTCATTCAGCTTGGGTTATTTTTGTATATCCTGCGATATTTTATAGTCTTTTGACGATTCTCCTATTATTTATTAGAAGGAAGATGGATTTGAAGGAGGGATATTAATGAATGAGCTCCTCAAGGGAAAAAGACAACAATGGGTGTATGGATTATCGATTGTTTCTGGAGTCTCTTTTGTTTTAAAAGGGCAAATTTTCGGTGATTTAATACTGGACTTATTGTCTTCACATTTTACAGCATATTTCTCAGACACCGTATTATTAGTTTTACTAGGGGTTGTCATTTGGAGACGACATCATATCCGTTACCTTCTCATTCAAAGAGTTGGAGAGAAAAACTATCAATTTTATCAATTAGGAACAGTGTTAGTTTCAGTTGTTTGTTATTATGTTGCTCAATTCTCCTTAGTGTTACCATTCCAAATGATGAATGGACAAGCATTTTCAAAACAGATGCTGATATTTGCTCTATTAAAAAGCGTGTATTTAATTTGTTCGGGATTAATCATCTATACGATTTCTATTGGGTGTAATAGAAATATGGCTATTATTGGTTCTATCCTATTTTCATTAACATCTCATTTTACGATATTCTATCTATTACCAGTGTGAAGGGGAGGTACTCATGTTAGAACTAAAAAATGTATCCAAAAAATTTGGATTTCAAGTGATTTTAGAAGAGGTTGATTTCAAAATTGACCAAGGAGAGCTTATTCATATTGTAGGAGCTAATGGATGTGGAAAGTCTACTTTATTTAAGCTTTTTTGTGATATTTTGGAGCCGGATAGAGGTGAAGTTGTTGTAGATAGTGATGTACGAATTGGAGCTTTGATTGAGAATCCAGCGTTCATGGAAGAAAGTAGTTTAAAAACGAATCTTAAATTTTTAGCCTCTATCAATAAAAATTACAATGAATCGAAAATAAGAGAATTAGTGAATAATTTCGATTTAGATTTTGATAGTAAAATTCACGTGAAAAAATTTTCCGTTGGAATGCGTCAGAAAATGGGGATTATTCAAGCTGTGATGGAGGATCAAAATTTAATTTTATTAGACGAGCCAACTCGAGGTCTAGATAAAAAATCACTAGATCAGTTTCATCAATTAGTTCAACAGCTTCATGAAGAAGGGAAATCGATTGTGATTGCTGCTCATGATAATTTGGCCGAATTACGTTTTGATAAGGAATATTTGATGGAAGAAGGGAAGCTGATTCTTCAATGAAACAGTTATTTCCCATTCGAGAGTGGCTTCTCTACATTTTTGGTTTGTTAATAGTATGGAATTTATATCATCCATTACCGTCGTTTTATATCGAGGCACACTTCAGTTTTATACCCGTTACCTTTCTTTTTGGCCATCTTTTAAGTATTTTCTTAATGGTAATGGAAGTTCTTATTTTGATGTATTTTATTAATGAGCATGAAAGTATGCGACTTTTAATACTGGTTCGAAGCAGAAGTCGAGTGTTTACAGGGCGAATATTAGTGAGGATGATGTTGCCTTCTGTATTTTTAATGTTCTGTATTAAGGCAATTTTACTTTTCGAAATTGGAGGCGTTCCTCCTCTAGTATTAGGTTCAATCCCCACTCTGTTTTTAGGGATGACTCTACTAGCATTATTCATTCAAGACTCTAAAAAAATATTATTTTTAAGCCTGATTTTAGCAGCACTTATTAGACTAGGATGCTTTTACTTAATTGGGTAAGCAGGAGGATATCTCCTGCTTTTTTTTAATGGTCAAATATGGTAGTATAGAAAGGCAGTATATGACTGGAGGAGTAGGTATGATTCAAGTAACATTAATCATTCGAATCACATTGGTTCTTGCTTTTATCATGCTAAGCTATTGGGCGTTGCAAGGCATTCAAATCGAGAAGATTCTCAGAAAAGGCCGCGTTCAAGAAGCCCGTATCCTCTTTTTACTCATCGCTATTTGGATGGGTGCTAGTATAGCTAAAGTCATATTCGATTTATCAGATTATTTAAATCAGTACATTCAATTGATATTACAGTAGATGGATAGAGAGTTTTTGGAGGTTATTTAATGGATAAGATGATCGTGCGCGGTGGCGATACACGTCTTCAGGGAACAGTAAAAGTAGAAGGAGCTAAAAATGCGGTATTACCGATTTTAGCAGCAAGTATTTTAGCAGATAAAGGCGTTACGCATTTAACAAATGTACCGAACTTATCAGACGTACATATGATGTTAAACGTATTAGGGAGCTTAAACGTCTTAAGTACATTTGACGAAGAAGAAAAGGCAATTACATTAAATGCCACAAAAGATATTACAACAACTGCAGCATTTGAATACGTAAGTAAAATGCGTGCGTCAATCGTTGTAATGGGACCATTATTAGCACGTTTTGGACATGCACGTGTTGCGATGCCTGGTGGATGTGCTATCGGAAGTCGTCCAATCGACCTTCACTTAAAAGGGTTCGAAGCAATGGGTGCGACAATCGTTCAAACAGAAGGTTATATCGAAGCGCATGCGGAAGAACTTCACGGGGCTCGTATTTACTTAGATTTCCCATCTGTTGGAGCTACTCAAAACATTATGATGGCTGCGACTTTAGCAAAAGGAACAACATACCTCGAAAACGTAGCGCGTGAGCCAGAAATCGTTGACTTAGCAAATATCTTAAATAAGATGGGTGCGAAAATTGTCGGTGCTGGAACAGAAAACATGCGTATTGAAGGGGTAGAACGTTTGGATGGAACGATTCACTCTATTATCCCAGACCGTATCGAAGCGGGTACATTCATGGTAGCGGCTGCCGTTACAAAAGGCGATGTGTTTATCGAAGATGCGATTGCAGAACATAACCAACCATTAATTTCTAAATTAGGCGAAATGGGTGTTCAATTTATCGAAGAAGAAGACGGAATCCGTGTCATCGGTCCAGATGAGTTGAAACCAACTGACGTGAAAACTTTACCTCACCCAGGTTTCCCAACAGATATGCAAGCACAAATGACGATTGCACAATTATTAGCAACTGGTACAAGCACAATGACGGAAACAGTATTCGAGAATCGTTTCAACCACTTAGAAGAAATGCGTCGTATGGGTGCGCAATTCCGTATTGACTCACATACAGCTGTGATGAGTGGTGCATCTGTATTATCAGGTGCTGAAGTACGTGCGACAGACTTACGTGCTGCTGCAGCGTTAATCATCGCTGGAATGGTTGCAAAAGGATATACACGAGTAACAGACTTACAATTCTTGGACCGTGGTTATTATGAGTTCCATCAAAAATTACGTGCATTAGGTGCAACGATTGAACGTGTGGACGAACCAGACGGACAAGCATTTACTCACGAAGACTTAGAGCGTCTTTTTGCAGTCTAATAACGAATCACGAAAGAGAGGGCAACCTCTCTTTTTTTGCGCATAAAATTCATAGTGGCTCCGATTTTCCTTAATACAACAATAAGAACAAGCAATATTACTTTTAACTAATATAAGGTATACCTTATATTGGTTAAACCTTATAACGTACATTTTTCTGTTGTATAAAGAAAAGTTAAAGATTATTCGTAAAAAAATAAAGTGCAGTTGCAAACGTAAATGATGACTAGAAACTTACAGATTCTATCATTACAGTAACGTGACTTCGCATTAAAACGAATTAAAGGGCGTAGGAATTTTATTCCGTACGCCCTTTTTGAGGATTTAAAGGTGAGAGACTTTTAAGGCTCGAACCGGTGCAACGTTACCGTAATGATGAAGATATCTGTAAGGATTCAAGGGAATCATTTACGAGTTACTGTCTCTTTATTGCTAGGTCTATTTATCGTTTAATTTTTCGTAAAGGTATGCAGTTTTTATGTGGTTTTAGAGGGTTTTATGGTACAGTATAATAGACTCAATTTAAAAGGAGGATTGTAATGAACGAAGAATTTAACAATCAGAATCATGACGAAGAAAATATCGAAGTCGAACAAGACAATGAACTCGAGCATCGTCATACTGAAGAACCACAAAAACAATCCATTATAAAGAGTATTTGGAATCATAAAATCATGATGGCGATTCGTCGCTTTTGGAGAAAATTTCATGTCACGAAGCTACTTCTTGCAATGATGCTAACGGTAGTAACATTGTTTACGGGATTTTTAGTTTATTCCGCAAAGACAACCGATGTGAGTGGATTACGTGCTGGGATGGTCCAAGTGACAGAAGTATATGACCGCAATAACCAAGAAGCTGGCGTACTGAATATCAATAAAGGGGAATTTCTAACCATAGACCAGATTTCTCCGAATATGATTAACGCGCTTGTTTCCACAGAGGATAAACGTTTCTATGACCACCATGGATTCGATCCGATGGGGCTGCTTCGTGCGACATTTGGCCTCTTAATGAACCGTGGCCGAGTGACGGGTGGAGGAAGTACGATTACGCAACAATTAGCGAAGAATGCTTTCTTAACTCAAGAACAATCATTTATGCGAAAAGCAAAAGAACTCTTCTTGAGTTTCGAGTTGGAGAAGAAATATTCCAAAGACCAAATTTTGGAGATGTATTTGAATAATGCCTATTTCGGAAATGGGGCGTACGGAATTGAAAATGCGTCGCTTCGTTATTTCGGAAAGAGAGCGAAGGATTTAACCATCAGTGAAGCGGCTGTTCTTACAGGAAGCTTAAAGGCACCGAATGTGTATAATCCGATTGACGATATGGAATCGACGGTGAAACGCCGTGCGACCGTCTTACAGTTGATGGTCGATAATGGCAAAATCACGCAAGAAGAAGCCGATAAAGCAGCTGCTGAAGTGATTACCGTAACCGATACGTATGAAGCGAATGCTCGTTATAAATATCCATATTATTTCGATGCGGTAATTAATGAAATTACAACGAAATACGGAATCAGCGAAGAAGACTTGCTGAACAAAGGATATAAAATCTACACAGGTTTAGACCAAAATATGCAAGCGGACTTGGAAGAAACCTTCTCACACAGTTGGTTATTCCCGAAAGCTAGCGACGGTACGGTTGCTCAAGCGGCTTCGATTGCCATGGATCCTCAAACAGGGGATGTTCTTGCGACAGTGGGTGGACGTACCAACGAGAAACATACCTTCCGTGGATTTAACCGAGCAACTCAGCTGCAGGCTCAGCCAGGGTCAACATTTAAACCATTAGCCGTCTATACTCCGGCTCTTGAAGAAGGGTATCAACCGAATTCCGTTCTTGTCGACGAGAAACGTTCGTATGGTTCGGATAAATATACGCCTGAGAACTGGAATAAAAAGTATCAAGGTACGGTAACGATGACAGAAGCCTTGAACCACAGTTGGAATGCTCCTGCTGTTTGGTTACTCGATAAAATTGGATTGAAGAAAGGAATTGAGAAGGTTCATCAATTCGGTATCGAAACGGACCCAGGAGACGAATACTTAGGAATCGCTCTTGGAGGTCTTACAAAAGGAGTCTCTCCAGAACAAATGGCTTCTGCCTATACAGCCTTTGCCAATAAAGGAGTTCGTGTGCAACCGCGTTTTGTAACGAAAATTGTGGACGCGAATGGAAAA
>CALALK010000201.1 GCA_937923125.1 uncultured Carnobacterium sp. | reverse complement strand
ATGGGGAGTTCCTTGCCACGATGACCAAGCACTCTTCGAACGTCTCACACTAGAAACAATGCAAGCAGGACTTAGCTGGTCCACGATTCTTAATAAACGCGAGAATTTTAGAGAGGCTTTTAGCAACTTTGATATCCAAACCGTTGCTAACTATGACGAAGCTAAAGTCCAATCCCTTCTTCAAAACGAAGGGATTATTCGCAATCAACTAAAAATTCGTGCGGCTATCGCAAATGCAAAAGCCATTCTGTCCATTCAAGAAAAGTATGGTAGCTTTGATAATTTCTGTTGGAGCTTTGTTGACCGTAAATCGATTATCAATGAATACACTACTATGGCAGAAGTCCCAGCCTTTACCCCACTTGCTGAAACGTTCCGTAAGGCTCTTCTCAAAGAAGGTTTTAAATTTGTGGGTCCAACGATTGTATACTCCTTTATGCAATCAATTGGTATGGTAAACGACCATTTAACAACTTGTCCCTGTAAATAAAAAAATATCGTTATACCTTATACGGTATAACGATATTTTTTTAATCTAAGATTGCTCGACTCAATAAGTCTGTCATTTCACTCTCATCGTCGCACATCGCTTTAAATCCAACAGCAAACTTCTTCACTGCTTCCACATCTTCTGATCCGATTGAAAACAATCCCGCTTCCGAATCAAACGACAATACGTCTACTAATTCCGGCATCTTTTCTTCTAGAAAGACTGTCGCTAGCGAATTCCAATCATAGCCATTTCCAAGGAATCCCTCTTCTTGCCGTGTATCAAACACATTTTGTTTATAATCTTCATTTAACCAGAGCACCAGCGTTGCCCATACATCTTCAGTCCCCTCATCAAACACCATGAGTTTAAAGGGTTCTAATTGTTTATTGATTTCTTCGTATGACATCCCTTAACGACTCCTCCATTCATTTCTCTCTATTCTACCCATCATCACACCATTTGTCGAGCCTCCCCCCATGAGGTGCTCACTCTCTATCCCAGCATCGGTTCATTGACGAAGATGTTGAAACAATGGATATGAACACGCTAATAAATTTATTTCACCAAAACAGATTCCTACATTACCATATTTGGTAATCAAAAACACGAAGTTAAGTAGGATTGAGACCCGAGACTGAATCCTGTGAGTAGCACACACTCTGTCTCAGCACCTCTCCATTGACGAGTGTGTTGAAGTTTGGATATGAACACTCCAATAGTTTTACTGCACGAAACAGATTCCAAAGCACCCTGATTTTTAAGGTAAAACACAAAGAGCCTCGGATACCAATAATCATAAGAATAACGTGCGTAACCAATGTGAATTACACTCTCTTGAAAATTTATTTTCTAGAGAGTGTTTGAAGCTTGGTAGCCTCAAGACCTTGGCTTGAGGCGATACAGTTATTCTTATAATTATTGAATGTAGCCGAAGGCTCTAAGTGTTTTACCTTTGCACCAACAAAAAAACAGGCTCCTTTTTAGGAACCTGTTTGAGTTGAAATTACAACCATTTTGTATAGTCTTCATCATCCATCGCTTCAACACTACCGAGTAGGTACCCATTACCGACCTGCGAGAAGAAGTCATGGTTACTTGTCCCAGTTGAAATCCCGTTCATCACAATCGGATCCACATCTTCAGCAGTATCCGGGAACAATGGATCGAACCCTAAGTTTTGAAGCGCCTTATTCGCGTTATAACGAATAAACACTTTAACTTTTTCAGTCCAACCAACTTGGTCATAGATAGATTGTGTATACTTCACTTCGTTTTGGTAAAGTTCCAAGCATAAGTTGTATACCCACATCTTCATTTCTTCTTGTTCTTGTTCTGACAATTCGTTGTAGCCTTGTTGGAACTTGTAACCTGTATAAGTTCCGTGAACTGACTCGTCACGAATGATTAACTTGATGATTTCGGCTACGTTGGCAAGCTTGTTATTTCCTAAGTAGTACAATGGTGTAAAGAATCCACTGTAGAATAGGAATGTTTCAAGCATTGTAGAAGCCACTTTCATCTTCAACGCATCTTTACTTTGGTAAATTTCGTTAATCTTTTTCGCTTTGAATTGTAGGAATTCATTATTGTTTGTCCATTCGAAAATATCTTCGATTTCTGCTTTTGTATGCAATGTACTGAAGATTGTTGAATAACTTTTCGCGTGAACAGATTCCATAAATTGGATATTGTTCCAAACCGCTTCTTCGTGTTGAGTGCGCACGTAATCTTTCATTAAGCTTGCACCTTCTTCTGATTGAAGTGTATCTAATAATGTTAATCCACCGAATACTTTCCCTACTACATCTTTTTCTTCTGGAGATAATGTTCTCCAGTCGTCCAAGTCGTTTGATACTGGAATACGTGTATCTAACCAGAATTGCTCCGTTAGTTTTTCCCAAGTTAATTTATCAATCATGTCTTCAACTTGGTTCCAGTCAATCGCTTTATAGTACTCTACTGGTTGTGTAGATTTTTGAGAAAGAATCTCATTAAAATATCGTTTTGTACTCACGAGCTTATGTCCTTTCTTTCGTATTCCCATTAAATGCTGCAGCTTTCGCAAGCATTACTTCCGATTTCATCGTTGTTTTCTGTAAATGTACGTACATAGTAGATTGACTTGATGCCTTTATTCCACGCATAGTTACGTAAAATATTTAAGTCACGTGTTGTCATCTTGTTTGTACGTCCTTCTTTCCATTCATATAATCCTTCAGGAAGTTCTGAACGCATGAAGAGTGTCAAGCTCATTCCTTGGTCGATATGTTTTTGAGCTGCTGCGTATACGTCGATGACTTTACGCATATCGATATCGTACGCTGATTTGTAGAATGGTAAAGTGTCGTTTGATAAGAATGGAGCTGGGTAATAAGTCTTACCAGTCTTCTTCTCTTGACGTTCTTCAATTAAACGAGTGATTGGGTGTAATGAAGCACTTGTTTCGTTTACGTAGCTGATTGAACCAGTTGGCGCAATTGCTAAACGGTTTTGGTGATATAATCCACCGCTCATCACATCTTCTTTTAATTGTTTCCAATCTTCTACAGTTGGAATTGGAAGTTTTTCAAAGATTTTCTTCACTTTGTCAGATTGAATTTGTACCTCTTCAGCGATATAGCTGTCGAAGTATTCACCTGTTGCGTATTTAGAACGTTCGAACCCAACGAATGATTGGCCGCGTTCTTTAGCAATCTTGTTACTTGCTTTCAATGTGTAGAAGTTCAACATTCTGAAGTATAAATCAGTTGCTTCGATAGACTCAGGTGAGCCGTATTCCATTTGATTTAATGCAAAGAATGTGTGTAATCCCATCGCTCCAAGACCAATTGTATGTGCTTTGCTGTTTCCGTTTTTAACGGTTGGAACGGCATCAATACTTGAGTGGTCTGTTACGAATGTTAACGCACGAACGGCTACCTCGATAGAGCGTTCGAAGTCAGGAGATTTCATTAAGTTCACGATGTTTGTTGAACCTAAGTTACAGCTAATATCTGTTCCTAAGTGTTCATACTCTTGAGCATTGTTAATCACTGAAGGTTCTTGAACTTGTAGGATTTCAGAACATAAATTACTCATGATAATCTTTCCATCGATTGGGTTTACACGGTTTGCTGTATCGATGTTCACCACATATGGATATCCAGATTCTTGTTGTAATTTACTAATTTCATTTTCTAAGTCACGCGCACGTAATTTAGATTTACGGATTTCAGGGTTGTTTACCATGTTGTCATATTCTTTAGTGATGTCCACATATGAGAATGGCACGCCGTAAATACGTTCCACATCGTATGGACTGAATAAGTACATGATGTCGTCGTTTTTGATTAATTCATAGAATTTATCTGGAACAACAAGACCTAGTGATAATGTCTTCACACGCACTTTTTCATCCGCATTTTCTTTTTTCGTAGATAAGAACGATACGATATCTGGGTGGAATACGTTTAAGTAAACCGCACCGGCACCGTTACGTTGACCTAATTGGTTTGAGTAGCTGAAACTATCTTCTAATAATTTCATAATTGGAACAACACCGCTTGATGCATTCTCAATTTTCTTGATTGGGTCACCTGCTGCACGAACGTTAGACAAGCTTACCCCTACTCCTCCCCCAATTCTTGATAATTGAAGAGCTGAGTTGATTGTACGACCGATACTGTTCATGTCGTCTGTTGTTTGAATTAAGAAGCAAGAAACGAGTTCCCCACGACGTTTTCTTCCGGCATTCAAGAATGTTGGTGTTGCTGGTTGATAGCGTTGTGTAATCATTTCTTCCGCTAAATCATGTGCTAATTGCTCATCGCCATCTGCTAAGAAAAGAGCGTTAAATACAATACGATCTTCAAAACGTTCTAAGTAACGTTGACCGTCATTTGTCTTCATTGCATATTGTTTGTAGAACTTAAATGCAGACATGAATGAACGGAAACGGAATTTTTTCTTGTACGTTTCTTTCATTAATTTCTTAACGAATTTACGATTATATTTCCCTAAAAATTCTGCTTCTAAATAATCGTGTTCGATTAAGTAATCCAGTTTTTCATCTAATGTATAGAAGAAAACTGTATTTGGGTTTACGTGTTCTAAGAAGAATGCACGAACCGCTTCACGATCTTTATGCAATGGAATTTTCCCATCAACTGGACGGTTTAACTCATTGTTTAATGCGAAGTATGTAACTTCTTGAGTCTTATTCATTAATTTTGGACTATCCAATCTCTCTCACCTTTTCTATTAGTATTTGTACATCTTTATCTGTACCTTGATTTTCAAAGCAATGCAGTAGCGGAATCCCATATTTAGACGCTAACTCTCTGGAATTTGAACAAAAACTCGTATTGAAATTGCGATTCCCTGAACCAGCAACTCCCTTTAATAGTGCTCGATTCTCTCCAAATTCAATAAATTCATAAAAAAAATTCGCCACTTGCTCTCCATAAGTTGGTGTAATGACGATATAAGGTTCTTCCATTTGACATACGGGATTTTTCTTAGAAATTTCGACAAAATCCCAGTCTAATTTTTTTACGAATTGTCTTGTTTTTCCAGTTAGTGATAAATAAACGACTTTCACAGATACTCCATTTCTGAATTCGAAATACAAGTAAATGCATTCCAATCTCACTTGAAACTCACGAAACTAATTATATATAGCTCGGAAGGTTTTTGCAACATTTTAACAACATTTTGTATTGTTTTTTTTACGAAACACAAAATATAGTGACTCTAGCTACTCACCACCGACATTTAGTGTACGCAAAAAATCAAGTAAAACGATTGACAAAAACGGTCGACGACTGTAGACTAAACCTGTAGAAAGGAGTTCTATTTATGACAGAATTTCAACCAATGAGCCCTTCTGAACGTCAAATTATGCGTGTCTTATGGGCCAATCCAAACAGCACAAGCGGATATATTATCGAGCAATTGCAACGCTCATTTTCATGGAGTGACTCGACGATTAAAACCCTCATTATCCGTTTAACCAAAAAAGGATATATTCAAATCGATGATCGAAAGAAACCATTCCACTACTCTGCTACAATCTCTGAAAAAGAGCAACTTGATAAAGAAACGGATATACTATTAGAGCAAGTATGTCAAAAACAGAATGGGAATTTATTACATACACTAATTGATAAGGCAACTTTGAGCCAAGATGATATTCAAGAATTAGTGAACGTCTTAAAAGAGAAAGCTGCTAGCGCCCCTACCACGGTTGCATGTAACTGCCTACCAGGACAATGTAATTGCCATCACCATCACAACTAACATAAAAACCTATTGCTTAAAGCCACACTGACTTTAAACAATAGGTTGTTTTTATTTTTAATTATCTCACATCTTAATTTTTAAGATAGTCCTTTGCGTCCTTAAAGAAGCTAGCAATAATCATGACGATAATAATCCCAATTGGAAGTGCCGCGATAATCGCAACGGATTGTAAGTTATACATTGAGTTTTCTGAGAAAATCAATGCAATTGGGAACAAGATAAATACGAGTGACCAGAACATGCGGACACGTTTATCACTGCCATGTGTATGCTCTAGTTCTTTATAAGAATAAGCAGATACAACTAGCGTTAAGGCATCGAATGTTGTCGCATAGAACGCAATCATCGTTACAGCCAGTAATAATAATCCAATGTTTGATAACGGCATTGTCTCAAAAATCTTCAAGATTGCCCCTGCGTAATCCGCGTTATTACTTAGAATACCTGTAATATCCACCCCATGTTTTAACTGTTGCGCTAAGCCATAGTTTCCAAGGATGATAAACGCCGTAAATGTCCCAGCAATCCCCCATGCGTATCCACCAAGAACAGTATTTTTAACCGTACGTCCTTTTGAAATACTACCGATGAAGAACGGCGTCGCTACACACCAAACCATCCAATAAGACCAATAGTAAATGGTCCATTTTTGTGGGAAACTTGTTTCACGAAGCGGATCAAGCCACGTAGACATTCCGATAAAGTTTTGGACAAGGTTCCCAAGAGCGCTGAATCCTGTTTCTAAAATGTACACTGTTTCGCCACCAAAGAATAAGAAGTATCCTAGTAAGGCAAAGAATAAATAAGTACAAATAGCTGCCAATTTAGAAACGGCATCCATTCCAAGCATTACGGTACTTGTATATACAGCAGCGATTAATAACAATACTACAATCGTGATAATCTTCGAATTTTGAATCCCAAACACTTGGCTCATCGCCGCTGAAAGAAGCGGTGTTGCTAGCGAGAATGTTGTAGCAGTACCCGCGATTAACGCGAAGATGGCAATCAAGTCGATGGTTTTCCCCATCCAACCGTCAACTTTGTCTCCAAGAAGTGGACGACAAGCTTCAGAGAATTTTTGTTTCTCTACTTTACGATTATGCAACATAAATCCAAAGGCCACCGCAAGCATGATGTAGAAGCCCCATGCGATTGGTCCCCAGTGGAATAATGGAAATGTAGACGCCCATTTTTGAACGCTACCGAGTTCACCAAGATAAGACTCTTGCGCGTATAAGGCCCATTCAATCATCGCGTAGAATACAATGTCTGCTGCCATTGTTGACGTAAAGATCATCACACCCCATTTAAAGTTGGAATATTCGACTTCACTATCTTCGCCACCTAGAACAATATGTCCGTATTTTGAAAAAGCCACATACACAGTACAAAGGAATACACCCACTGCAAGCATTGCGTAATAAATACTGAATTGATCTCCTAAGAAATCCCGAACGCCTTCTAAAACGGCTGAACTTACTTCTGGGAAAACCATAAAGAGAATTCCTAATACCACTACTCCAAAGAGTGGAACTAGTGTTGCAACCCAGTCTATCTCATCACGGAGATTTTTCTTTTCGATTTCATTATTCATGATTATCCTCCTCTAGAACACTCTTGTAAGAGTCATCTACTGCTACTAATTCTTCAAGGCTATCGATTTCCACGATATCCCCTTCTTGCATTGGATAAATACCCATTTCATATTCATCTGGATAGCAGAACATCGCCACATCATCCCAGTAAATATCATGATTTTTCTTGTCTTCAAACTCGATTTCAAGATGACGTTTTAACTGTTGCCCGTCTTCTTTCGTCCAACGTGAGATGCTAAATAGTTGCCATCCCTTCTGTCCTCCTGTACGACTACAGCTTGTAACAACGCCATTGTCATCCACTTGCATCAACCATTCATCAGTTCCGTTTGCTACTGGAATACACGCATATCCTGAACGTGTAAACTCTGGATGTAGAATTTCACTGTTGTAGATTAATTGGTCGCCGTCTAGAATAATCACTTCTTCCAAATGGTCACGTACTACATAAAGTGATGAAATATTATTAGCTACATCGAAATAAGGATTTTCGACAATGTTAATTTCTGGATAGTCTGCTTTAAGTTCAGCAAACTTCTCTTTCAAATACCCTACTACCACATAAATCTCATGAATTCCTTGTTCATGTAGTGCTCCGATAACGGTATCAATCATTCTTTTTCCATTTACTTTTACAAGCGGTTTTGGAATGGTGTTTGTAATCGGACGCATTCTTGTCCCTTTACCCGCAGCCATAATAATCGCTCGTTTCACTGTATTTGTCATTATTTTTCCTCTTTTGCTAATTCTTCTTGCACAATGCGGTAGAAATCTTTGGCATAACGGTATTGCATTAATGAATACTCACCAAAGTCAACGCCGAGTGTACGTTTATATTCGCACCAGTTGCTCCAAAGCATTCCGCTAATCGCCATATACGCATAGATTTTTACACGTGTCATTGGTTCGCATTTTCCTTCGAAATAAAGGTCCATCAATTCATCCGCTTGTTTGCGGTCATATCCCGCGTAAATACAGAACATTGCAATATCAATATGCGGATCTTGCATTCCCGCGTATTCCCAGTCAATCAGACGAATATCGCCTTCTTTTGTAAAT
Source organism: uncultured Carnobacterium sp. (assembly GCA_937923125.1). Taxonomy (GTDB): domain Bacteria; phylum Bacillota; class Bacilli; order Lactobacillales; family Aerococcaceae; genus Granulicatella. The sequence goes on along the minus strand of CALALK010000201.1, from coordinate 1,198 downwards.
AGGAAGTTGTCATACACTGAATCAATATGGCTTAATACTGGTTCTGCTTTATGTTTTTTTACAAAGCTCTTTAGCCCTAAAATCTTCTTCTGCATTTCAGCATGGTCTTTATAATAAGAACTTTGTCCATTCCACAAGCTTTGATAAAACTCAATTTGCTTAAATGGATCAAAAGTATGCTTCACTTTTAATTTTGACTGATGGAACTCACGAAGCTTCGCCATACAACGTTGTAAGTCTTCTTTATTCGTGCTATCACATGAACGCGCTCCTTCCAGATACGCTGTAATCTTATACCCATTCTCTGGATTCATGTAGACAACATCATCGCAAATCTGTTTTCCTTCTAAGACACGGTATACATCTGCTTCTTCCTTACGATTGATGAGATGGTCCGTTCCCTCTCCTGGAATACGCATAATGTATTTTTGGTCCTTACAAGTAAATAGGAAGCTGCGATTCGTCATTCCTTTTTTCAACACTTCGATGTTGACGATTTCTTCTAGAGAAACATTTAGCGCCTTTGAGATTTGTTGCAGGGCATCTGTTTCTAAGTGCGCGGAGGATTTATCGAGTTCACGAAGTTGCTCGTACGTGTTAATTTCAAAAACTGTTGAGTCATCCATTAATTTTGGATACACTGTAAATTTCTTGTTGGCATCTTCAAGTGTTACTTCCCAGAATGACTTCTCGTGTCTTTCTTCTGCAGCAGCAGCATTTAATTGTTTCGCCACGGCTTTTGCGTCTTTTTCTGTTAAATAACAAATACCATAAGGACGATTTCCTTTTGCTCTCTTATCACTTGTAATAATCTCTTGTTTCTTATTCACTCTAAAGAAGCTTTGAGCTACTTCTTCTTGGCCAAGTAAATACCATGAGTACAATTCGTCTGTATCAAATGGAGATTCCTTACACCATAAGTCGCAAGGAACAATATACGTATTGCCAAGACGATTGGCTACCTTCTGTAATGAGTAGAAGTTATTCTTCGTTGCATAGTCTCTATTAACAGCTAGTTTTACTTGATAGGCATCCATCAAATACTCATATTGCTCTTTCATAAAGCCAACTACGACCGTGATATCGCTAATACCGACTGCTTGTAATTGCTTAATCAATCGTTCAATGAGCGGCTCTTTCTTTACTTCAAGAAGCCCTTTTGGCGTCTCAGTATTGATTGGAACCATACGCATTCCAA
>CALALK010000200.1 GCA_937923125.1 uncultured Carnobacterium sp. | reverse complement strand
GAACAGCAGATTTGTTGAATAAAAGCTATCCAACGGATTATTCGGCAACGGCATTTGTCGAAGATGCCTCTACAATCAGCCAACTTTCGAAGCAAGTAAGTGAACTGAAGACGCAATCGAAAGGGACCGTTTCGAATGAAATGAATTATCTCAGCGTACTTCGTGCTGCAAAGGCTATGGAAAATGGGGTGGACATCGCAGGAGTAACTCCAGGGGATAGCCCAGCTGCGTTCATTACTTTTATGTCTGCAGATGATTACAATCGCATCTTTGGAACGAATTATCAACTAAGTGACAATGAAGCTATTCTTGGACTTGTTAAAGGAGAAGGCAAATCTATTCTGGCTATTCGTGTGAACGAACAATGGACGCTTCAAGTGAAAGAGATGATGGAGACTGGCGACTTTAAAGAAAAATTGCCACAATTGCCATATGTTGCAGATAACGTTTATGTAGCCGTTGTAAAGGATCCGACAAAGATGATAGACGGTAAACTTGGCCGTGGATTCTATTATGCATTGTGGAATACATCGACAGAAACATCGGCTAAAACAGAAGAGTTTGAGGCCTACGCCAACGTGCTTGAAGCAAGCAATGACGATTCCATCACGGTTGGAAGTAGAGAGGATGCGGCCAAAGACATCTACGGATTTATGGGAAGTTTACTCTTTGTAGGGGCACTTCTTTCAGTTGCGTTCTTCGTCGGCGCAGTCCTTGTCATTTACTACAAACAAATTTCTGAAGGATACGAAGACCGTGACCGTTTCGTTATCCTACAAAAACTCGGTATCGATCAAAAGACCATCAAGAAATCCATCAACCGTCAAGTGCTAATTGTCTTCTTCTTACCGCTTGTCACAGCATTTATCCATACCGCATTTGCCTTCAAGATGTATCGTAAGATTATTCAGCTCTTTGGGGTTGACGGCAACGTAACGCTAAACGCGACAATTGTGATTGGTGCTATCTTCGTTGTGGTCTATCTCATCGTGTACCAAATCACGTCACGTAGCTACTATAAAATTATTAAACGTTAATAGATTTTGTTCACAAACCATGAAGTGTTTTAGTAGGAAACCGTACTTTAAAAGGGTTTGTATAAGTTCAAAAAGTCGTAAAAGGACGAGTTTTCTCGTCCTTTTTTTGTGCTCAAAAACGGGATAACTGTCTACAATAAAAAGCTTTCATAAATTTTACTTTTTCAGTTTTCAGTTTCTAAAAAACATGGTAGAATAGAATGTATTGAAGTAAAAGAAACTGGAGGATTCGTCATGATCGATGTTATTGACTTAAACAAAGTATTCGATAACGGCTTTGAAGCATTAAAGTCAGTAAATTTCTCAATTGAACAAGGGGACTTAGTATGTTTACTAGGACCTAGTGGTTGCGGGAAATCAACAATTTTAAACTTAATCGCGGGATTATTAACACCAACAGGAGGAGATATCCAATTTAAAGGACAATCAGTTGTTACAACTGAACCTAAAGACCGTAATATCGGATTCGTATTCCAAAACTATGCGTTATATCCACATATGACAGTGTTAGAGAACATCATGTTCCCACTAACAGTTGGTAAAAACAAAATTTCTAAAGAAGAAGCTCAAAAAATTGCAGAAGAATATATGCAATTAACAAATATTGAAGAGTTAGCAGGTAAAAAACCTGGTACTTTATCAGGGGGACAACAACAACGTGTGGCCATCACTCGTGCGCTTGTTCAAAAACCTGAAGTGCTCTTACTAGATGAGCCATTAAGTAACTTGGACGCTCGTTTACGTTTGAAAATCCGTGAAGAAATCCGTCGTCTTGTAAAAGAAGTAGGAATCACAACAATCTTCGTAACGCACGACCAAGAAGAAGCTTTATCAATCTCAGATAAAATCATTCTTTTAAACGAAGGGTACATTCAACAACATGATGACCCACAAAACTTATACCTAGAACCAAGTAACTTATTCGTTGCGAAGTTCATCGGTAACCCAATCATCAACATTACAGAAGTGGAAATTAAAGACGGCGTGATTACTCACCCATCATTCAGCTTACCAACTTCTGAATTATCACAAGACCGCAAACGCCAAGAATTAGCAGATGGTCACTACTACTTAGGAATGCGTCCTGAAGACGTGGTTCCAGTAGCTGAAGGTGAACAAGGGCTATTCTCAACAACTATTAGCGGCGTAGAATTAATCGGACGTGAACGTATTCTTCACTTCCCATTAGGCGAACAATTCTTGAAATCAATTGTAAGTGTGGAACATAAGATTGAAGAAGGAGACACACTTTCATTCCAATTACTAAAACACAAAATCTTCTTATTCGATAAAGATGGAGCGCGTGTTTACTAATGAGAAAATATAATCCAGAGAACCAACCTAAAGCTTGGTTATTCCTTCTCCCATCTTTAGGAGTGATTCTTCTCTTTAACATTTATCCATTACTTCGTTCGTTCTGGATGAGTTTCCAAAAAGGGTCACTATTAAAATTACAATACACTGGTTTAGACAACTACCAAAAAGTAATTGCGGACCCTGTATTCCATAAAGCGTTACTCAACACAGCACTGTATGCATTCGCAGTAGTGCCAGTAGCGTTATTAATCTCAGTCATCATTGCATGGATTATTTTCGAGAAGATTAAACGTAAAAGCTTCTTCGAAACAATCTTCTTCATGCCTTACGTTACAAGTACAATCGCTATCGGGATTGTGTTCCGTTACTTCTTCAATGGGGACTACGGAATTATCAACTTCTTCCTTGGCTTGATTGGGATTCCAGCCGTGAACTGGTTGGATAACGTAAACATGAGTATGCCAACATTGATTATCTTCGGGGTTTGGACAAGTTTAGCGTTCAATATCATCATCCTCTTAGCAGGATTACGTAATATTGATCCTGAACACTTCAAAATTGCGAAAATGTTTGGTGCGACAGACCGTGAAATCTTCTGGCGTATTACATTCCCGCAATTAGTTCCAACAATTGCCTTCCTTTCAACGGTTAACTTAATCGGGGCATTCAAAGTGTATACACAAGTGTACGCATTATTTGGCGGAACTGCTGGTCCAGCAAACTCAGCAACAACAGCTGTGTACTATATTTACGACAAGTTCCATGTGGCAGGAAGACCAGGGGTTGCCATGGCAGCAACTGTAATCTTGTTTGCAATCATTCTTTTTGCAACATTCCTCCAAAACAAATTCTTGAGAAAGGCGGAGGGATAAGAAGATGAAAAAAGTATTTAACGGTTTTTCAATCACGCTTTTAATTTTCTTAGCGTTGATTACAGTATTCCCATTTATTTACATGGTAATGACTGGATTAATGACATACGCGGAAGCAACAAGTATTCCACCGTCATTCATCCCAAGCTCATTCAAATTTAGTAACTACTTAGAAGTATTTAGCCGTGCGCCATTCTTACGTTACTTCGGAAACACATTATTCGTGTCTCTATTTACAACAGTGGCAACAGTCATTACTTCATTACTAGCTGCCTTTGCCGTAACAAGCTTACAGTTCAAAGGGAAAAATATCGTAATGATGATTTTAGTTTCTCTATTAATGGTTCCTTACGAATCAATCATCTTTACAAACTACCAAACAATCGCTCAATTAGGGTTATTAAACACTTATGTAGCGTTAATCATTCCGTTCTTAACAAGTATCTTCTATATTTACTACTTGAACGGATACTTAAAAGGAATCCCAAGTACATTCTACAAAGCCGCTAAAATTGATGGCGCGAGTGATTTAGAATACATCCGTCGCATTTTAGTGCCAATGTGTAAACCAGCATTGGTAACAGTAGGGATTTTAACATTCATCCAAAGCTGGAATTCATTCCTATGGCCATTATTGGTTACAAACACGAAAGAATTCCGTCTATTAAACAACGGACTTTCTGCCTTCACGACAGAATCCGGAAGTGATGTTCACTTACAAATGGCCGCAGCAACTCTAACGGTTATCCCAATTCTGTTAATTTACTTTGTATTCAGAAAAGAAATTATTAGAGGGGTTGCGAAGAATGGTATCAAAGGATAAAACAACGATTACCTTTCATAGCGGTATTTTAACGATTGGTGGAACGGTCATCGAAGTAGCCTATAAAGATAGTCATATCTTCTTCGACTTCGGGACTGAGTTTTTACCAGAATTAGAATTGCCCGATGAATCGGTGCAAACACTCACAGATCATAAAGTGATTCCACATTTAAAAAATATGTACGATGCACGTATCCCTTACAAATACGAAGGGGATGAAGATAAAGACTATGCCAATACGGCGGTCTTTATCTCACATGCGCATTTGGACCATACAAGAATGTTGAATTATTTAGACCCAAGTATTCCTTTATATACATTGAAGGAAACAAAAATGATTGTAAATTCGCTCAACCGCAATGGAGTGTTCTTACTACCATCGCCGTTTGAAGACGATACATTTACAAGAGACATGATTGGGTTAGATGCTGGAGACGTGATTCAGGTTGGAGAAATCGAAGTAGAAATCGTGCGTGTCGATCATGACGCATACGGGGCTGCTGCTTTAATCATCAAAACTCCTGGTCATCATATTACTTATACAGGGGATTTACGACTTCACGGACATAACGCCGAAGACACGATTGAGTTTTGTAAGAAGGCAAAACATACGGACATCTTAATGATGGAAGGTGTATCGATTAGCTTCGGGGACCGTAAAGAGGTTGAAGACGAAATTAAACCTGAAAACGAGGAAGATGTGATTCGTCATATCGCTCGCCTCGAACAAGAAAATCCAAATCGACAAATCACATTTAATGGCTATCCAGCAAATGTCCGTCGTTTTGAAAAAATCGTCGAAGGAACAAGCCGTACTGTTGTTCTTGAAGCAACGATGGCTGCACTTCTTAAAGAAGTATTCCAAAAGGATGCTCATTACTACTATAGAGAAGGGGCTCCAAAACTCGACGAACTTGATCCTACTTTAGAAATTTCATATCAAACGTTGTTAGAGGATACTTCGAAGTACCTATGGCAAGCCGTCGACCATTTCGAACGTTTGCAAGAGGGAAGCTTATACATCCACAGCGATGCGCAGCCTCTTGGGGACTTTGATCCAAACTATCAACCGTTTCTTGATTTATTGGCGGAAAAACACATTGAGTTTGTACGCCTAGCTTGCTCAGGTCACGCAAAACCGGACGACTTAGACCGTATTATTGCGATGATTGAGCCTAAATGTTTGGTTCCAATTCATACGTTAAAACCAGAACTTCTGGTAAATCCGTATGGTGACAGAATATTGCCGTATCGCGGCGAAAAAATTGTGTTGTAAAAACTATATAACAAAAGGAGAAGGAAAATGAAATTCAAATCTTTAGTAAAAGCGACACTAGCAACTGCATCAGTTGTAGCGTTAACAGCATGTGGAGCTAACTCATCAAACAGCTCACAACAAGCTGAAACTAAAAAAGACATCGTAACAGAGGTTAAATCAGAAACTACAATCACTTTCTGGCATGCTATGAACGGTCAGCTTGAAAAAGCTCTTCAAAAATTAACAGAAGACTTCATGAAAGCTAATCCAAATATCAAAGTAGAGTTACAAAACCAATCTCAATACAAAGATTTACAAGCAAAAATTAACTCAACTTTAACTTCACCAAAAGACTTACCAACAATCACTCAAGCATATCCAAACTGGTTATTCAGTGCTGCTGAACAAGATACATTGGTAGACTTCAAACCATATATTGAAAACGAAACAATCGGATTCAAGAAAGGTGAAGAAATCCGTCCAGAACTAATGGAAGGTGCTAAAATTAACGGAGTACAATACGGTATCCCATTCAACAAATCTACAGAAGTATTATTCTACAATGCAGATTTATTGAAACAATACGGTGTTAAAGTTCCAACTACTTTAGATGAATTAAAAGAAGCAGCTAAAACAATTTACGAAAAATCTAACCACGAAGTTGTTGGTGCTGGTTTCGACTCATTAAACAACTACTATGCAATTGGTATGAAGAACAAAGGCATTGACTTCACTAAAGAATTAGACTTCGCAAGTGACGCTTCAAAAGAAGTTGTTAAATACTACGCAGACGGAATTAAGGATGGATACTTCCGTGTTGCTGGTTCAGATAAATATTTATCAGCACCATTCCAAAACAAAAAAGTAGCTATGTATGTTGGTTCAACAGCTGGTGAATCATTCGTAGCTAAAGGTGCTAAAGAAGCTGGTTTCGAATACGGAGTAGCTGCTCGTCCTGAGAAATTCAACTTACAACAAGGTACTGATATTTACATGTTCGAAGGTTCTACAACTGAAGAACAACGTACAGCAGCATTCTTATACTTGAAATTCTTATCTTCAGCTGAATCTCAATTATACTGGGCACAACAAACTGGTTACATGCCAACAATCGCTTCAGTGTTAGAAAAAGATGAATACAAGAATTCAGGTTCTAAAGTTCCTAAAATCTTAGCAGATGCTACTAAGAATTTATTCTCAATTCCTGTAGTTGAAAACTCTGATCCTGCATACGCAGAAGTTCGTACGATTTTAGAAAAAATCTTCAAGACTGAAAATGCAGATGTAGATCAATTAGTTAAAGATTCTAAAGCACAATTTGATGCTGCGTGGAATCAATAATCACATATAAGTTCATTCACAACACAATCACAACGAAAGCCTGGGGAATTTTCCTCAGGCTTTTTGTGTGGAATGAGTGCTGGAATGGGTGTTAGTGCGGAATAGTGTTAGTGCTGTGAGGCCCCTTCGGGGGAGGCTTTTAGGTGTATGGGGTGTGGTGGTGGATTGCTTTAGAAACAAGCGGTTTTTATTGTTGAAAGAGGATTAGTGAGCCACCGACTCGAGCCTAGGGTCTCTCGTCTTTGAAGCCTCAAAGAGACACTAACGAATGGATTCGTAAGTGTCTCTAATTCGCATTCAATGGATGTTCTCACTAATCTTTCAACAAAACCGCTGTTTCCGTCGCAATGGACGTTTCGGTATTCACCTAAAAGCCTCCTGAGGGGATTCCACACAACAAAGCTGAGGAAAGTTGGGAGGCGTTCTTGAGATTGTGTTCCTCATTCACGACAGACCGGTGCGGGGATAGGGTGAACGCGTTTTATGGAGAGTGTGCTATAATGGGGCGACAAGAGAGGTGAGTCGGATGCGGTATGTGCTTTTATTAAGAGGCATCAATGTTGGTGGCAAAAATAAAGTTGTGATGAGCGAATTGAAGGAATTGCTGAGAGGTGAAGGGTTCAGCGATGTGGATTCGTACATTAATAGCGGGAACTTATTTTTTACAAGCGATGAGAGTGTGGAAAAAATCGTTTTTAAAGTTGAAAAGGTGCTAGAAGAGAATTATGAGTTCTCGATTCCGTTTGTGCTGCTTTCAAAAGACGATTACTTAGAAGAAATGGCGGGGCTCCCGGAATGGTGGAAGGACGAGTTTGCTAGAAAAGATATTTTGTTTTTTTCACGAGGAACAGATGTGAGCGAGGTTATCCGATTTGTAGAAGAGTCCGAGTTTTATAACGAGAGAGTCTATATCGGGAAATGTGCCGTTTTCTGGGCGAAAATCGATGAGGCAGAGTATCAAAAAACGACTTACCATAAGAAGATTTTGAAGCAACCATTTTATAAGACGATTACGATTCGAAATGGAAAGACATTTGATAAAATCGCAGAAATACTGCAGACAGAGAAACCTTTGTGATAGGGCTTTTTTATGGTACAATAGTGTGTGAATTTGTAGAAGGTGAGGCGCATTATGGAAATTAAAATTATTGAAACAAGTGATATGCATGGGTACGTGTTACCGACAAACTATACAGAAAGAAACATGGACTTAGGATTCAGTACGGCGAAGGCTGCAACTGTGATTCGTCGCTTAAAAGAAGAAGCGAACGGTCCTGTGATTCAAATCGAAAATGGAGACTTCATTCAAGGGTCACCATTAAGCTACTATGTTCGTAAACAAGATTCAAAAGTAGCCTCTGATTTAACAAAAGTATTGAACTACTTAAACTATGACTTAGGAATTTTAGGAAACCACGAGTTTAACTATGGGTTAGACTACTTAAGAGAAGCGATTGCGTCTTATAACCACCCAATTCTTTGCTCAAACATTTTAACAAAAGACGGCAAGCCAGCGTTTGGCGAACCTTACAAAGTGTTCGAGAAAGACGGTGTGAAAATCGCAGTTTTAGGGATTACAACGCCTTATATTCCAAATTGGGAACAACCTGCAACGGTGAAAGATTTAGTATTCGTGAGCGCGTTGGAAACAGCGAAGAAATACGTTCCAGAAATGCGTAAAGTGGCGGATGTTGTCGTTGTAACTTACCACGGTGGATTCGAGTGCGACCTTTCATGTGGGGACCCAACGGAACTCTTAACAGGAGAAAACGAAGGGTATGCGATTGTGACGCAAGTAGAAGGAATCGATGCGTTAGTGACAGGACACCAACACCGTGTGATTGCACAAAAAGTGAATGGCGTGCCAGTGATTCAACCAGGATACCGCGGCGCGTATGTGGGTGAAATCAGCTTAGAAGTGGAAAAAGTAGACGGTAAGTATACTGTTGTTTCAAGCGAAGCAAAACTTCACCCAACAGAAGATGTTCCGGCAGACCCAGCTGTATTAGAAATGTTTAGCGACTTACAAGCAGAAGTGGAAGATTGGTTAGATACTCCAGTAGGAAAAGTTATTGGAGATATGACGATTAAAGATCCACATGCTGCCCGTTTAAGCGAGCATCCATATATTGAATTTATCAATAAGGTTCAAATGGAAGCCAGCGGTGCAGATATCTCAGGAACTGCGTTATTCAACAATGACGGACGTGGATTCAACTCAGAAATCCGTATGCGTGACGTGATTACAAACTACATTTATCCAAATACATTAGCCGTTCTAAAAGTGAGCGGTGCGGACTTGAAAGCGGCTCTTGAGCGTGTGGCGACGTATTTCATCGTCGAAAACGGACAAGCAGTCTTCAATCCTAAATACGTGGAACCAAAACCTCAATTCTACAACTACGATATGTACGAAGGAATCGAGTACACATTAGACTTCACTAGACCATTCGGCGACCGTGTGACTCGTCTAGAGTATCATGGCAAACCTGTTCAAGATACGGATGAATTAGAAGTAGTGACAAACCAATATCGTGCAGTTGGTGGCGGAAACTATAGTATGTTTAAGCCGGAGAAGATTGTGCGTGAGGTGCAGATTGACATGACGGAGCTCATTGCGGAATACTTGCGCAAACATCCAGTCATCGAAGCAACAGTCAACAACAACTTTAAGACTGTGGTGAAATAAAATAAAGACACTCCAAACTCCTCAGAGTTTGTTATAGAAAAGCATTATAGGATACCGGTTTGAGCCTATTGTCTCAAACCTACCAAGCTTCAAACAGTCTCTACGAAATGAAATTTCTAGAGACTGTAATTCACATTGGTTATGATTCCCTATAATGCTTTCTATAACCTCTGAGGAGTTTTCTGTTTTATCAGCGCTTAAGTTGTTGTGTTGCTTCAACAAAGTTAGAACAAATATTCCTTCATTCGAAATGAGAAGCGTTAGGCAATATAGCTGTACCGGATTGAGCCAAGGTCTCAATCCTATCGAGCCTCAAACG
>CALALK010000199.1 GCA_937923125.1 uncultured Carnobacterium sp. | reverse complement strand
AATCATTATGAAAAACAAAATTTTATTAAGCTCTGTGACGCTTCTATCTGCTTTAATGGTAGCGGCTTGCGGAAATGGAGAAAAGAAAACAGCGGAAACTGCTGCAGCACCAACGACTGAAGTCGCTAAAGAAACTACAGCTGCACCAACAACTACTGCTCCAACGACTACTGCTAAAACAACAACTCCTGGGACTTCTTCAGAGACAAAAAAAGTATCACTTGAAGACACTCAACGTGTTGGGAAAGATAATATTGGCTATGTCAACGTCCCTAAAGACTGGGTAGTATTCAAAGCCTCAAACAACCCTGATAACTTCTATTATTCGTCACCAGATCAATATAATATTATGTATCTAGAGTCTTATTCTAAAGATAAAGTTAAACTTAATGATGGTGAAACGTTTGGCGCAGAGTTAATTGCCAATCGTTTGCTCAATGGCGTGAAAAATGATAAAGAACAAACTAGTGTTCAAGGCGTGAAAGCTGATTTTGCGGGAGAAAAAGCTTACTTAATAAAAGCAACATTCTCCGATGGTAAAACTATGTTCGAATGGATTCTCCAAAAAGGGGATATCGTTTACGTAGTCTCAATCGAAGGTACAGAAGACATGGTTAAATCGTTAAGACCAGTTTTTGAACAATCTTGGGGCTTAAATGCAAAAACTCCTGGACAATAATATAAAAAACAGGTATTAACCTAATCAAGGAGAAAAACAATATGAAAAACAAAATTTTATTAAGCTCTGTAACGCTTCTATCTGCTTTAATGGTAGCGGCTTGCGGAAACGGAGAAAAGAAAACCGCGGAAACAGCAGCTGCGCCAACAACTGAAGTAACGACAGCTACACCAACTACAACCGCTCCAACTACAACTGCCAGCGCTTCTTCTACAGAAAAAAAAGTATCATTTGAAGATACTCAACGTGTTGGACGTGAAGAATCTGGTTATATTAACGTTCCTAAGGACTGGGTCGCATACCAAGATAAAAACACTGGTTCTCAATTCCAGTTTTCTTCACCAGATAAATACAATGTGTTATCAATGAAGGCGTACACTAAAGATGCAATTAAACTGAAAGACGGTGAGAAATTCGGTGCAGAATTACTTGCCAACCATGTGTATGATCGCTGGGAAAATAACAAAGAAGTGAAGCAAATTCAGGGAGTAAAAGCAAAATTTGCTGGAGAGCAAGCTTTCTTAATGAAAGTAGTATTTACTGACGGAAAATATATGTACGAATGGGTCTTCCAAAAAGGCGAGAAAGTATATGATGTCGCACTCGAAGGTACAGCAGAAACAATCAATACTTTAAGACCTTTCTTTGAACAATCATTTGGCTTAGACCCAAAAACTCCTGGACAATAATTCCCTAAAAGCTAAAACAATTTAGGTGTCACCACTTTACGGAGAACAATGATTATGAAAAATAAAATTCCATTAAGTACTGTACCGTTTCTATCTGCATTAATGGGAGCGGCTTTCGGTAAAGGAGAAAATAAAACAGTTGAAGCAATGGTTGCACCAACAACAGAAGCAGTTAAAGAAACTACAACTGAATCAACTACAACAGCTCCGACATCAACTGCAAGCACTTCTTCTGAAATGAACGAAATCTCACTTGCAGATACTCAACGTGTAGGTCGTGAGGATACTGGTTATGTCAATATTCCTAAAGACTGGGTCTTATACGAATCTAAATATAGCAACCAACAGTTCCAATATTCTTCACCAGACAAATACAGTCTATTGACATTGAATGGGTACGCTAAAGATACTGTGGAACTTGGCCCTGACGAAATTTTTGGGGCAAGATTAATTGCGGACCGTTTATATAGCTACTGGCAAAATGACAAAAATCAGACGATTTTACAAGGATCTAAAACAATCTTTGCTTTAGAGTCCGCATTCTTAATGAAAGTAGCATTCTCAGATGGAAAACACCTATTTCAATGGGTCTTTCAAAAAGGAGATAAAGTATACTCAGCCGCAATCGAAAGCTCTGCGAAGATTGTTACAACCTTAAGACCTTTTATCGAACAATCTTGGAGCTTAGATCCAAAAACTCCAGGGAAATAATTATTCACATACTAAAAGAGACTAATCACACAAGGATTAGTCTCTTTTTTATCGTTATACTCTTGTAGCCCACTCTTCGCGTAAAATTCCATACTTCACGCTGTCATAATACTGTCCTTGATAGTAACGGACTTTACGAATTTGCCCTTCTTTTAGGAATCCTAATTTCTCAGCAACGGCCATCATCGCACCGTTCCCGCTCCAAGTCGTCATTCCAATATGTTCGAGCGCATCGGTTTCGTGGAAAATGGCATCCACCCACTTCGTTAGCGCGGTAGTCGCAACTCCCTGACCCCACAACTGGTCATCGTAAATCACAATCCCGATTTCTAGCCATCGTGTTGCTTCGTCCACCCATGATTTTGAAACCATCCCAACAGGCTGACCGTCAACTACAATACATCTGCAATCTTCGCTCATTAAAAAGTCCGCAATCGGGCTTGCTCCAAAACTTTCCGCATCATCAAACTTGCGATAGTCATTAAAATACGGCGCGTTAAACTTCGTCCACGCTGGATGGTCTGTAGAAAAACCAATCATCCAAATCGTTTCAAGGAAGCTTTTGTTAAAAGGAACTAGTTGCACCTCGGTCGTTTGTTTTAAGCTTTCCACTGATTCATTCCCCCTTCTACATTTACCACATCAAAACCTTTTGTCTCCAAAAACTTGCAGGCACGTTCAGAGCGCATCCCGCCTTGGCAAATCACATAATAGCGTTTGGACGCATCCAGCTGTTCATACCCCTTATCTAACGTACTAAGCGGCACATTCACAGCACCTTCGATATGTCCTGCTTGGAATTCATCCACTTCACGAACGTCTAGAATCGTAAGGTCCTCTTTTTGATGCAACGCTTGAAATGCTGCTGGTTCAATTCTTTCCATTTTCTTACTCCCTTTCTCCTACTTCATTTTCTCTCACTTCCTACTGTATCGTATTTCAGCGAAAATACAAAGCGCCATGCACGAATTCATGCACGGCACTGTCATTATTTAATATTATGTTTGTTCATCTTTTGTTGGAAAATTCCAGTGATGATCTCACGCAATTCTTCGCGTTCTTTTTCAGGAAGTTCCCCTTCTTGTTTTGCGACTGCGTAAAGTTCAGGATTTTCTTTCGCGATACGTTGAACAGTTTTTGTTGTCGCATGACCTCTGACTAAGAACGGAATTGCCTTAATCCATTCTTCTGGCACTAGCGCTAGAATTTTCTTAGCCGCTTCTTTATCCGTCAACACCGCTGTGCTCAATCCTTTTTTAATTTGTTCTTGTTCTCTTTCGGTAAAATCTTTTAGATCCATCTGGTATCCTCTTTTCTATTCCCTGTTTTGATGCACATATTATTATAGACCTGTCTGGATTCAAGAACAACTCAGGCGATGTTTCCTA
>CALALK010000198.1 GCA_937923125.1 uncultured Carnobacterium sp. | reverse complement strand
ATTGTTGTTTGCGACCTCGGAATCGATACTGTGTTTACGTATAAACGTACAGAAAAAGGTTTAGAAGAAGTTGCCCAATATAAGACGAAAGCAGGCAGCGGACCTCGTCATCTAGCCTTCCATCCTACGCTTCCTATCGCTTATTTGATTTGCGAACTGGATGCTACCGTTGAAGTGCTCTCTTACGATAAAGAAAATGGAACATTTACAAACTTAGATAAGATTGCTTTAACAACCAAAGAACAACAAGCATGGGGCGGCGCTATCCACCTCACTCGTGATGGACGATTCCTATATGCTTCAAATCGTGGATTCGACGCGTTATATACATTCTCAATCAATACGACAAATGGATTACTCACTCTCGTACAAACAATCGATAGTTATGGTTCGGTTCCTCGTGATTTCCATTTAAGTAACGATGAAGCTTATATCATTGTGGGACACCAAGAATCAGATAACTTAACTTTATTTAAGCGCAATTTAGAAACTGGCGAACTCTCACTTCTTCAAAAAGATTTCTATGCGCCAGAAGTAGTTTGTGTCGTACCTCAATAGATTTTGATTTAAAGTCTCTTCTTTTTTGAAGAGACTTTCTTGTTTATTGTGGTAATCCTAGTAAGAAAGCAGTATAATCGTTGTTAGCAGACTTTATAAAGGAGTGGAAAAATGCTTAATCTTATCGAGATTATTAAAACTATTATTTTAGGAATTATCGAAGGCGTTACTGAATGGCTACCAATTAGTAGTACTGGTCACTTAATTTTAGTGAACGAAATCATTCAATTAGACGTATCTGCTAAATTCCAAGAAATGTTCAACGTTGTGATTCAATTAGGTGCCATCATGGCAGTTGTCCTTGTGTATTTCAACAAATTAAACCCATTTGCTAAGAGTAAAAATCGTAAAGAGTTTATCGAAACGATTAGTCTTTGGAAAAAGGTAATTATCGGATGTATCCCTGCTGTGATTCTTGGATTCATTCTTGATGACTTTATGGATGACTACTTCAACAAACCAATCGTTATTGCATTAGCCCTAATCGTTTACGGGATTGCGTTCATCTACATCGAACGTGCACATAAAAATGTGGAACCAAAAATTAATGACTTCAAAGAATTAGACTTCATGACAGCCATTAAAATTGGTCTTTTCCAATGTTTAGCACTTGTACCTGGTACTAGCCGTTCTGGTTCAACAATCCTTGGTGGTTTATTAGTCGGAACAAGCCGTTCAATCGCAACTGAATTCTCATTCTTCATGGGGATTCCAATCATGTTCGGTGCGAGTGGATTAAAATTATTGAAATTCGGATTCCACTACTCCCTAGCTGAATTCGTCATTTTATTAGTCGGTTCTGTCGTTTCATTTGTTGTATCTCTATTCGTTATCAAGTTCTTATTGAAATACATCAAACACCACGACTTCCAAGCATTCGGTTGGTACCGTATCGCTCTTGGGATTATCGTTCTCGGAAGCTTATTCTTCAAATAATCAAAAAGCTGGATTTATTCCAGCTTTTTCTTTTTGCCCAATTTCGGGTATAATAAAACTATTCAATTAAGAAAGAAGGATACTATGTCACTACTCTATGTCGGAATTGGCGGTGCCATTGGAGCAATTTTACGATATTTATTATCGCAGCTTTCTCTGCAGCACTCTCTTCCCATTAAAACACTATTCATTAACTTATTAGGATCGCTTGTCATCGGATTTTTAAGCGCTAAATTTCAACAATCACATTGGTTCGAAGGCGATCAACTACTACTCATTACAGGAGTATGTGGTGGCTTTACAACCTTCTCCACTTTCAGCTTAGAATCTCTTCAATTAATCCAAAATGGAGATACTCCACTCGCTCTTTTATATATGGCTATTAGTTTAGTAGGCGGACTTGCTTGTGTAGCATTCGGATATTTTCTTGGCCAAGCTTCATTTTAAAATAGCATTTTTATAAGAAACGGTTTACAATAGAAATAAGAACAAGAACGGAGGTCATTTTATGACGAAAAAAGGTGTAACATTGTATTTCATGAGACATGGAGAAACCATCTTTAACCGCTACAATCGTATGCAAGGATGGTCAGATACTCCTCTAACAAAAGAAGGACGCCTAGATGCTATTCGTTCTGGTTTGGGAATGAAAGATGTTCATTTCGACGCAGTCTATACTAGCGATTTACGAAGAACAATCGAAACTGCTCAACTTTTCCTTAGAAATCATCCAAACCGTGAAAACCTCACGATTGAAATGATGCCTGAATTCCGCGAAGTATTCTTCGGAAGTTTAGAAGGAAAAGATGCTGGCGAGCTCTGGGGCGAACTTTATAAGAAATTACATCGCAATTTTGATGACTTAGGTGGACGTAATATCCAAGAAGAATTAAACGGATTAAAGGAATTAGATCCAGACCATCTTGGAGAAAACTTTATGGAATTTTGGTTACGTGTAGAACAAGGCCTACTAAAAGTTATTAACAAGCATCGTGATAAAAACCAAAACATTCTTATTGTTAGTCATGGAATGACAATTCGAAATATGCTACATGAGCTTATTCCTGATTTCCAACTATCTGAGTTAATCGGTAACGCATCGATGAATATCGTTGAATACTCTGATGGGAAATTCCATTTGAAAGCACTCAATCAAACGAATCACTTTGTACTTCGTAAAGAAGCAAAAGAAGAACCGTATGTGATGCTTCCTACTAAAATGCATGACCAATAAAGGTTTGCATGTATAACTGAACTTTGTTACAATGAGAGTCTAGGCATTCGTCTAGGCTTTTATTTATACGGGGTCGTTACGGATTCGACAGGTATAGGTTGAGCTTTCAATGCATTCCGTAGGTTACGTCTACGTAAAAACGTTACAGTTAAATATAACTGACAAACAACAAACAAACACTTTAGCTTTCGCAGCTTAATAACTGCTAGCTAAGATCTGTCCGGCATCGCCCATGTGCTCGGGTCCAGGTCCTATAACCAGTGGGATACGATTCACTTTTCCGTCTGTCTAAGTGAATAAGAGATTATCAGGCTAGCTTAAGATGATGCTTGTTTATCAGCTAATCGGTAGCGAAACTTAAATAGATAAACTATGAATGTAGATTTGATTGTGTCGATATACTTGGACAGGGGTTCGACTCCCCTCGGCTCCATTATTTTATGAGAAAACTCTCCTTATTCACGAGAATAAGAAGAGTTTTTTGTTTTATAGAAATAAAAAAAGTCTACTTTTCAGTAGACTTAAATATGACCCGTACGGGACTCGAACCCGTGTTACCGCCGTGAAAGGGCGGTGTCTTAACCGCTTGACCAACGGGCCATGGTAATTAAATCAATCATATAAATGGAGAGTAAGGGATTCGAACCCTTGAGACAGGGTTAACCGTCTACACGATTTCCAATCGTGCTCCTTCGGCCAGCTCGGACAACTCTCCGAGTTTCCAAACATTTATATGAATGAACTCCGCCAGTAGGACTCGAACCTACGACATCATGATTAACAGTCATGCGCTAC
>CALALK010000197.1 GCA_937923125.1 uncultured Carnobacterium sp. | reverse complement strand
ACAGTTGTTAAAACTAGTGCTGTTAAGACAAAACTACAAGAGAAAATTAATCAATTAAACGATTTATTCGTAATTCTTGCAGGGCGTGAACTGTCAGAAACTCAACAAAAATTAACTGTTGATGCTGCGACAGAATTAAACAAGGCGAAAGATCTTGTTGCTAATGAAAATGCAACTCAAGCGCAAGTGGATGCTCAAACAGTAGTATTAGAAAATTCAATCAGCTTCCTTAACAAATCTTTAGAAGCCAAAAAAGTCGAAGATGCTAAAGAAGAAACTAAAGCTAAAGATAAAGAGAAAAAAGAAGCTAAATCAGAAGAAAAATCTGATAAAAAAGAAACTAAATCAGCAAAAAAAGAATTAGAAAAAACTATTTCTGAAGCGAAAGTCATTAACCAAACTGCGACTGCATTTGCTGAAAAATTAGTAAAAGAAGAATCTAAAAAAGCTGAAATCAAAGCAGCGGTAGCAACAGCTGAAAAACAAATAGCTAAAGCTCTAGACATATTCAACTCTGATTCATCTACTAAAGAGGACTCAGATAGAGAACGTAAAGAATTAGAAAGAGCTATCGAAGCTGTATACGCAACAATGCAACGCGCAGGTCACCGTGGTAAGCTAGAAGGATTATTAGCTGATGCTGCTTCAACTACAGTAAGAATTAATAACCCGATAAATAAAGTTGTTGTTAACAATGTTGGTGATATTACTGAGGAAGAAGCGCGTGCGATTGAAAAAGAAATTCGTACAGCTAACCCAACTTTAACTGCTGATGATAAAATCGAAGTTAAACGAAAAGGTAACACAGGAGCAGACGTAGCGACAGTAACACTAGCAAATGGAAGAGTAGACCAAAATGGTAATAGAACACATGGTTTTGCAATAGCTGATGTAGCTTATGGTTCAGCTGGTGAGAAAAACTATAGTCAACTTCGTGAAGCGATCAACTGGTTTGACTTCGCTACTGCATCTATTACGTATAATGATGGAACGAAAGTAGGACCTGTTGAATATGTTAATAATCCGGCTATGGTTGATTTCACTAGTTCAAAAGGGCGTCAAGAACGTGGACGTTTTACAATGGTACGTACAGTTCTTGAATCTACAACTCATCCTGAGTTAGTAGGTAAGAAAACGAACGATCCGGCATTTTTAGCGTCTGGATTAGCTAAATATACACTATGGAAAACATATGATGATGTAAAAAAAGAAGTACAAAATAACCAATCTAGTGGACGATTTAATAATGAAATATTTGAGGTTCTTCAAGAAGGGATGCGTTTCGATGTACCAACTAAAGTAAAAGGTTATACATTAAGCGCTACAGTAAGTTCTCTTTCTCGTAAAAAAGTTACAACAGAAACTTATACTCTAAATAAAGCCAATGGTGAGCCTGAAAATATCAACAGAAGTCCTGTTGATGGTGTTGTTCAACGTGAAGATGTCATTGTAACAAGACAAGATCCAAAATGGAGTCATTTACGATTAGCAGGATTCGAAACTAAATATGAAGATTCAAATGGAGTAACTCGTGAACGATTAACAGCCTTTTCTTCAGCTTATGATGGTGGTAATGTTGGGGTTAAGTTCCAATTATCAGCAACATATAATGGACGCCCAGTAGCCGTAAATGCTATTGCTGTTGATTCAGAAGATTTAAGTGTTGCGGAGTTCACACAATTCGAGTCTGACGGAACACCTTGGGAAGAGTTCATGCGTTTGAACAAAAATAAAACAAATTCAAAAGGTTTATTCCCTAATAGAAATGTTAACGCTAACTTTTCGAGCACTTTTGATAGAAAAACAAATGCAACGTTATCAACGGGTTACAATCTTTCTGAATGGGCGAATAAAACAGAAACGGGTTATGGTAGTCAATTATTTGGACCATTTGACTCGGGTATTAATAATGGATACGATCTTCCAATAGGTTTATCTCAAAATGTTGAAAACTTAGGAGTTTACATTAATGCCAATGGTAGCCAATCAGCAACTGTAGGTTTTGTTATTTATGATGGTGGGGATGCACCAGCCTCTTATGGTTCTGCACAACACATTATCGGTAACTTTAATAAAGAAAAAAATGGAACGCAAGTAACTGCGACACAACCATATTTAGGAGATGTTCCTGCGGATACAGACTTCCGTACAACTATTGCTGAGCCGAATGGAGCATGGGTACTTGATGACTTAGTTAACTCAGAAGATTATAAAGAAATCAGTCTTGTTAGTGGCACAACTCAAGTTACAAATTCTAAAGGACAAACAGGAACGTATTTATTAGATGGTAAAAATCCAGTAATTCGTATGGCTGATGGAACTCAAGTAGCGATTAAAAATGGTGAAATTCTATCAACAGCTAATACATTACAAGGTGGAGATGGTTTACCAATTAAAGGGTTATATAACCAAGCAACACGTGGACTTGGTGTAGGTAACCTACCTGATGAAGGTGAAGGACAACTTCTTGACCCAGCAGTAGCAACTAAATACACACTACGCCATGCAAGTGAAAATGAATATATCTTAAAAGGTGTCAAAGTTAATCGTGGTGTGAATAATGATGTAGCTTATGTTCGTGGATGGGTTGACTTTAATGGTAACGGTAAATTTGATCTTTATGAATCATCTGAATTAGTAACAGCTAACGCTGATGGAACATATGATATTACATTCAAAAACACACCGCAATTATTAAACACATCAGTAGATAATCTTGGTGTTCGTTTACGTATTTCTGTAGATAAGAATGACTTAAGATTACCTACAGGACTAGCATCTTCAGGGGAAGTAGAAGATTTCGTTGCTAACGTTATTCACCAACCTAGAGGAACTCGTCATGAAACAAAAGATTATCAAGGGAAAAAACAAGAAGTGAATTTCCCAACTAATGCTATGTTTACGGCAAGTGGTAAAACAATTGAATCAAACTATAAACAATGGGCACAAATTGACGATAATACAGCGCCTAAGATGGTATTAAATGATACAGTTGTAAAATCTGAAGAGCCAACAGGTAAAACTGTTGAAGTGAAGGACCACTTAAGTCAAACAATTTACAATGGTACTGAGGTAGTCGTTAAAGATGCGAGAGGAAATACTCTTGGTACGGCTGTTAAAGTATTGAATAAATTAACAGGTAAAACAGAATACTACTTATCTGAATATACTGAGTATGATACAGCAGGAAACAAAGTTGGGGTTTATAAACTAAATGAAGATTCTGCTGAAAACAAAAACACTAAACAAGGTAGTTTGAGTTTTACAAAAATTACTTTTGAACCAGAAAAAGGATTTGTAGGTAGAGCTAAAGGGGTAGCTATCCGTGCGTGGGATAATAATAATAGTCACACTGGATGGGAAGCTACAGAAGATACAATTAGAGAGTCTTTAACAAGTACGACTTTAGCAGAAAAAGATAAGATCTTAGAAAATGTAAATAACGGAAATAACGGTGCTAAATCTATGGATACAAGTTATATTCCGACAGTTATTGATGTTCGTCCAGTAGGAGAAGATACAACTACAGAGGATGTTCAAGGGAAACCACAATCATCTAACCCTACAATTCCAACAAAAGGAACAGTTGAAACTATAACAAATGAATCTGTTGAAACTTCTAAACGAGTTGATATTTTAAATACAAGTAAGAAACCTACTTTCGCAACTAGAAAAGAAATACCAGGGAAATTATATACAGAAGATACAACTGTTGATAAGGAAACAACTGTTACATTAACAGATGGAACAACAGTCACTTATAAACCAGCAGATAAAATTCCAGCAGGAACTAAGTTAGGTAATGTTTCATCACCAGTTGCTGTTAATGGTACAGGGAATGTAACTGTAAGTAATGCAAGATTTACAACAGGGTCAGTACCAGCAGGTTCGGTATTAGAAGGAGCTTTACCGACAGTAACAGAGGACACGACAGTAATTCGTAATGGAGCTAATGTAGTTGTACCAGCAGGAAGTAAACTACAAGTAGGTGATGAACTTGTTACACCACTTAAAATAGTAGGTGGAGCTCAAATTACAACATGGAAAACTACTTTTGCTAAAGGAGATACAATTCCAGCAGGAACTCAAACAAGATTTGAAGGAACTCTTGTGAATGAAACTTCTGCAGATCAATTAGTTCCAAAAGGTGAAAGTATTACAATTAATGGAACTACTTATACTGCTAATAATGATGTGATTCCAAAAGGAACTCGTACAGCTTCTACTTACGAAGACTTAATGAATGTTACACTTCCAGATGCGGTTCACATTGATCCAGAAACAGGTGCAGTTGAGACAGTACATCGTCGTTATACTAAAGTAACTGACACAGAAATAGTTATTGAAAACGAAGGTACGTACAGATTAAACCAAGATACTGGTGAAATTACATTCACTCCACACCCTAAATTTGTAGGAAAAGGAACTGGAGTAACAAAACAACAACCAGATGTTGACTATAACAATAAAGTAGATGGAGACCCTGTGACTAGTCAGTATGGTACAGACTATGGTAAAGCAACGTATACACCAATCGTTAAACCACAGTCAAAAGCATCTATTACTCGTACCATTCACTATGTATATGAGAATGCTGATGACAATCCTGCAAGTCAAGATTCATATAAAGATAATGACCCAATCGTAGCAATCGATAACACACCAGTTACTCGTACACAAACGATTGATTATACTCGTGATTATAAGATTTTCTCTGAAGCCGGTACTACTGATAAAGAAATGGTAACTACCAACCAAGTTACAGATGCATCTGGTCATGTATACAAAGTTG
>CALALK010000196.1 GCA_937923125.1 uncultured Carnobacterium sp. | reverse complement strand
TAGCGGAGGACTTTACGGATAGTTTTCCATTGAGTGTTCTGTCTCATGCTTCATCCTCCTTTGGAAATTGTGAATAGTAAATTTCTTGATAAATCTCATTGTTGGCTAAGAGCTCTTCATGCGTGCCTTTGCCGACAAGATTTCCTTCGTCTAAAACAAGAATTAAGTCCGCATACTGCACAGATGCTGCCCGTTGCGACACGATAAAGGTCGTTGGACGTGGCGTTTGGTTCTTAATCGCCTCACGCAATTTCGCATCGGTCGCAAAGTCTAATGCCGAAGCACTATCATCTAAGATTAAAATCGGTGCTTGTTTAGCAATCGCACGTGCAATCGTCATCCGTTGTTTTTGCCCACCCGATAAATTGCGTCCATTTTGTTCGATGCCATACTCAAGTCCGCCTTCTTTCGTTTGCACAAACTCACTGGCTTGAGCGACACCGAGTGCATGTTCTATCACTTCACTGGAAGCAGATGCATTTCCAAAACGGACATTGTCGGCAATCGTTCCACGGAAAAGTTGCGCCTTTTGCAAGACCATTCCGACCGCTCCACGAAGCGATGCAAAACGGTAGCGACGAACGTCTTCTCCGAACACCTCTACACTACCCTCAGTCGCATCATAGAAACGGGGAATCATATTCACAAGAGACGATTTCCCGCTACCAGTCCCACCGATAACGCCGATGGTTTGTCCTTTCAATGCGGTAAATGAGATATGGTTTAGCGCTGCGTTTTGGTCTCCTTGGTACGTTAGCGTCACGTCATTAAACGCCACCGCCACTTCGCCTTCAGGATGAACATTTTCAGTTCCTTCGACCATATCCGCTTCAATCGATAGAATCGTGTTAATACGCTCTGCACTCGCCACTGATTTGGTCATCAATACGACAAGGTTTGCGAACTTCACAAGCTCCACTAAGATTTGAGACATGTAGTTTGTTAAAGCGATGACTTCCCCTTTCGTTAAGGTGCCTGTATCCACTTTAATCGCCCCGCCATAAAGAATGACGATGAGCGCCACATTCACAATCACAAACGTAATAGGATTCATGGCTCCTGAGAGGCCACTCACCTTTTGTTGCGCTTGATTCAACGCTTCGGTATCTTCTCTAAACGACTGAATTTCTTTTTCTTCTCGGTTAAATGCACGAATCACACGCACACCGAGTAAGTTTTCATGCACGAGGCGCATAATGCGATCTAGTTTTCCTTGCACACGGCGATACATCGGAATCGTCCAGTAAATAATCCCGAATACGACGACTGCTAAGATTGGAACTGTGATGGCAAACGTCCATGCCATTTCCACATTCACAACAAAGGCCATCACAATCGCCCCACCGACGATAAACGGCGAACGTAGCAATAGACGAAGCGCGATGTTCAACCCGTTTTGCACGAGATTCATATCACTCGTCAATCGCGTCAGCAAAGTGTCATTTCCAAGCGCATCAAGTTGCGAGAAGCTAAAGTATTGGATTTTGGCAAAGAGTGCCTGTCTCACGTCGGCGGTAAATCCAGTCGCCGCCTTTGCCGCAAAATATTGAGCGGTAATCGACACGGCTACGCCAAGGATTCCGAGCCCAATCAGAATGGCTCCTTGTTGGAGAATCAACGTAGTATCTCTGTTTTCAATCCCTTTGTCGATAATGACCGCCATAATGAGCGGAACTAACAATTCCAGAATTGCTTCGAATAATTTAAATAATGGTGCCAATATCGTTTCTTTCAGATATGGCTTTAAATAAGGTTTTAACTTGTTCACACGCGTACTTCCTTTTACATCCATAGTACTTTTATTGTATCACATTTTATCCTCTTCAAAAGCGGAAAAAGTTGCTTCCTGCTTTTGATTTTTCAGAGTGTAACAATTATGTTACGTAACAAAAATGTTACACTCACTTTTTTACTTTCTAAAGTTGTATCATTTATGATACGTATCATAAATGATACATCACGTTTTTCTATCCTCAACGAATACTTTTTTTATACCCACAGTGGGTGTAGCGGAGTAAATAATCA
>CALALK010000195.1 GCA_937923125.1 uncultured Carnobacterium sp. | reverse complement strand
GTTTCTGTCGATGTATTCCACAATGCATAATAGAATCCACGGCCAAGTTTACTGTCTATCATCTTTGTTGGATCCTTTACAACGGCTACATAAACGTTATCTGCAACATATGGCAATTGTGGTAATTTTTCTTTAAAGTCGCTAGTAGCCATCATCTCTTTGACTTGAAGCGTTAATTGTCCGTTCACACGGATTGCCGAAACATTTTTGCCGTCTCCTTTAACAAGACCTAGAACGGCTTCATTGTCACCAAGCTGAAAATTCGTCCCAAAAATACGATTGTAATCATCCGCAGAAAGGAAAGTAATGAACGCAGCTGGGCTATCTCCCGGATATACCCCCTCGATGTCCACACCGCCCTCCATACTCTTTGCAGCACGAAGCACACTAAGGTAATTCATTTCATTGGTAACGGTGCCTTTCGATTGCGCCTTCATCTTGCTGATTTGTTCTGAAAGTTGGCGAATCGTAGAAGTATCTTCGACGAATGCCGTTGCCGAATAATCTGTTGGATAGCTTTTCTTTAATAAATCGGCTGTCCCTGTTTGCAACGCGACTGTCGTAGCTAATGTGACAAGCACCATTGTTGATAAAATACAAATACTTGCAAGTCCCGCAGCATTTTTACGCATACGGAATTTTAAATTTGAAATCGAAATAAAATTCGTTGGTTGGTAAAAGAGTTTTTTGTTCTTTTGCAAAAGAGAAAGAAGCACAATGGAACCCGCGTCAAATAAAATATACGTCGCTAAAATAACTAATAGGACCGCAACAAAGAAGGAATATAGCGCTGCAACAGGGGCTTCAATCGTTTGCGACATATAATACGCGCCCCCGAGAAGCCCTGCTCCAACCAGTGCGCGAAGAAGGATAAAGCGCCCCTTCGTTTCTCCTTTTTTCTTCTCAGAGAGCATTTCTAACGGACGGCTCATGTACATCTTTGTCGCATTTAAGAAGAAGACAACTCCGAAAATAAACGCCATCGAAATGAGTACAAAACCGACGCTACCGAGTTGCATTGAATACTCGATGCCGATTGGAATTCGAATGAGCTTCAATAAAACGGCAAACGAGAAGCGGTGGAACACGATTCCAAGCACAATCCCTAGCCCCACGCTGACCACTGAGAATAGAAGCAATTCAATGAAACTCAACAATTGAATGTTTTTTCGGTCGAGCCCAAGAATGCTATATAGGCCGTATTCTTTTAATCGATTTTTCGTCACGAAGGCATTCGCATAAAGAATCGTTAAGAGCGCTACGAGCTGAACCACAATTACTCCAAAGCCCAATGTTTGCGCAATGGCTCCCCCTCCGCGAAGAGTGGAAAGCTCCGGCATCGCAGATAAGGCGTGCGTGATATAGAGAATCATCGTCACCATAATGGTCGTCAGTGCATACGGCAAATATAATGAATGATTCTTTTTTAGATTCGATGTTGCCATCGAAAAAATGAGTTTAAACATGGATTTCACCTCTATTTGCCATCGCAGTTAATGTTTCTGAAATCAACTCGAACATTTGTTGATCACTTCTTCCTTCACGGTACAATTGATTATAAATCAAGCCGTCTTTAATGAAAAGAACCCTTTTGGCACGACTTGCAGCAACCGTACTATGCGTTACCATTAAAATCGTTTGTCCGTTTTCATTGATTTTATCAAATAAATCTAATGTATTGCTTGCTGATTTTGAATCCAACGCCCCTGTTGGTTCATC
>CALALK010000194.1 GCA_937923125.1 uncultured Carnobacterium sp. | reverse complement strand
ATAATTTTCTTTTGTGAGCATTACCAAATATGGTAATTACCATATTTGGTAATGTCAGAATGAAATAAGACCCCATCAACAAATTTTGCTGATGGGGTCTTGCTTTTTATAATTTGGTAAATCGATCTGGGCGTTTTGTAGGAATCGTTGTAGCTCCGTGTTTTTGAAGCCAAACAATATCGTACCAACGATTAAATTTGCATCCGCATTTCTTGAAGTGCCCGCAGACTTCAAATCCTAAATATTGATGGTAGTTTACACTATTCATCGTTAAGTACTCATCTTCCACTTCTGGAACGGCCACGCAGGCATAGATGTTTTGATACCCTAACTCCAACAACTTTTCCTCTAAGGCCGCATATAATAATTTTCCATACCCTTTTCTTTGGTGCTCTAAGCTAATATAAATACTAACTTCTGTCGACCAGTCAAAGGCGGCACGCTCTGAGAATCGTCCAGCATACGCATATCCGACAACTTCTCCGTCCTCTTCTAATACAAGATATGGAAAGTGCTCTAATGTTTTTTGGATACGTGCTTTGAACTCTTCAATGCTTGGAACCACTTCTTCAAAAGTGATGGCTGTATTTTCTACATAGGGAGCGTAGATGGCTTGAATAGCTGTTGCATCTTCAAGGGTTGCGACTCTTAACAATACATTACTCATTAGCTGTTGAAAGTTCCACCGGCGGAACTGTAACTCCTTTTAATAGTTTATGAATCGGGCATTGGCGTTCTGCTTCTTCGAGAATTTCACGGGCTAATTCTTCGTCACGTCCTGGCATCGTCACAATTACGGACGGATGGAATAGATACCCTTCGCCCTCACGATCGAATGTCAAATCAATCTTTACTTCAACCTTACTATTATGTTCTAATTTTTTGCGTTGTTCTACAAAGCCAATCGAAGCATTTAAGCAAGTGGCATAGGCTAATCCAAACAGTTGCTCGGGATTCGTCCCCGCATCTGTGCTTCTTGGCGAAGAAATCTGAACACTAAAGTCTTTGTCTCCATTTCCTTTGGTATAGGCTACACCTGTTAATCCATCTTCATTGACGGCTGTTGTTGTATATAAAATTTTTTCCATGCTCTCACCTCATGTAGTTTCTCTTTGTAGAATAGCATATTTTGAAAAACAAAAGCTATCCTAACAAACTGTTAAGATAGCTCTTTTTGCATTATAACCATTCATTATATTTTTTAATATATGCTTTTTTAACAACCGTTACTAAGAACATGTATCCTGCGATAATGAGAATCAATGCAAGGAAATAAAGTCCGTTTAGCGGTGCAAGTTTTAATGGTCCTGCTAGTGGTGTGTAAGGAAGAACCGTTACAACAAATAAAGCAAATAAGGATGTCACTAGCAATGAGAATGCTGGTTTTGAATGTACGAATGGTAATTTTGGTGAACGTAACATATAAATAACCATCGTTTGAGACCACATAGATTCAATAAACCAACCTGTTTGGAAGACCATCAAGAAGAATGCAGGATTCGTAGATGTTGCATAACTACTTCCAGTAATCATCGGTGCAATACCAAAGAACATAATCGCAAATGTGATAATGTCAAAGATGGAACTCGTTGGTCCAAACCAAGCCATGAATCGTGTGATGGAACTTGCTGTCCATGCACGTGGTTCTTTTAAGAAATCTGCATCTACATTATCAAATGGTAATGCCACACAGCTTAAATCATAGATTAAGTTCAATACGATTAAGTGAACGGGTGCCATTGGTAAAAATGGTAAGAAAATACTTGCGAACAATACAGAGAAGATATTTCCGAAGTTTGATGAAACGGTCATCTTAATGTATTTTGTCATATTCGCATAGACTTTACGGCCTTCAATCAATCCTTTTTCAAGAACGAGTAAGTCCTTATCTAAAAGAACGACATCTGCCACTTCTTTAGCAATATCCACTGCACTATCCACAGAAATTCCCACGTCAGCTACTTTCAAGGATGGTGCATCATTGATACCGTCTCCCATGTAGCCAATCTTGTGACCTTTTGCTTTTAGTAAATGAATAATACGTGCTTTTTGGTCTGGAGATAGTTTTGCGAAGATTGTTGTTTCTTCAGCAACTGCTGCTAATTCTTCATCACTCATATCCTCAATTTCTGTACCAAGTAAGACTTTATCCACTGGTAGCCCTACTTTTTCACAGACAGTTAGTGTTACTTTTTCATTATCTCCAGTAAGAATCTTCGTAGCTACGCCATGCTCTTTCAACGCTTGAATAGCTGGAGCTGCTGAAGGTTTTGGTGGATCAAGAAAGGCTAAGTACCCCATTAGAATCATATTGGATTCATCTTCCACAGTGAAGGCATGGTGATTATCTTGATATTTCTTTTGACTTACCCCAAGTACGCGAAGTCCTTGTTCGTTTAAGCCACTCACCGCTTCTAGGATAGTTTCGCGGATCTCATCTGTAATTGGACGAACTTCATCTCCGTCTTTTACATGTGTAGAGATGCTAAGCATTTCTTCCAATGCCCCTTTTGTTACAAGTACTGCTTCGTCGTTTTCTTTCACAATTACGCTCATACGTCGACGTTCGAAGTCAAATGGCAATTCATCAATTTTTTGATAGCGCGTTGCCAAGTTTTGTAACCCTTCATGTTCAACGGCTTCTTTTTCTGTACGTGTAATAATGGCACGGTCTAATAAGTTTTTAAGGCCTGTTTGGAAGTAGCTGTTTAAATACGCAATTTTTAATACGCCCAAATCTAAATTCGCATGGATATCTAATGGATATTCAAGAATAATTTCATCTTGTGTTAGAGTACCTGTTTTATCCGTACAAAGAATATCGATAGCTCCTAAATCTTGAATCGCGTTTAGTTTTTTAATAATCACTTTTTCTTTGGCCATAATGACGGCCCCTTTTGCAAGGCTGGCTGTAATAATCATTGGCAACATTTCTGGAGTTAATCCCACAGCTACACTTAATGCAAATACCCCTGCTTCTAACCAGTCACCGTCTGTTAATCCATTAATCAAGAATACAACTGGCACTAATACAAGCATTAAACGAATCAATAGCCATGAGATTTTATTCATTTCTTTCTCGAAACTCGTTTGTTCTTCAAAAGTATTGAGTGTTTTTTCGATACGACCAATCATCGTATCATTACCTGTTACTAAAATAACTGCTAAAGCACTACCACTGACAACGTTTGAGCCCATAAATACAAAGCGTTCGCTCTCAAGTGCTTGTT
>CALALK010000193.1 GCA_937923125.1 uncultured Carnobacterium sp. | reverse complement strand
CAAAAAAACGAGCACCCGAAGATGCCCGTTTCGTTTTAGAATAAATCAAAAATTAACTTGAAGTTTAAAATCGTTAGGATAACGGCTACCGCGTATCCAAGGAAGGTATTCCATTTGGCGTTGGTGAACTCGCCCATGAGTGATTTCTTCGATGTGAAGTAAATCAATGGGAAGATAGAGAATGGTAACGCCACTGATAGGAATACTTGTGAGTAAACCAAGAGTTGGTCCAATGTTTTTTCTTGCGAACCGAATAACATCGCTACGACAATCACCGGTAGTAAGGCGAATAAACGAGTTACCAGACGAATCACCCATTGTGGTAATTTCATATGTAAGAAACCTTCCATCACGATTTGTCCTGTCAATGTCCCTGTAATTGTTGAGTTTTGACCACTTGCTAAAAGCGCCACGGCAAAGAGTGTCGATAATGTCGAACTTGCGACCGCACCGGCAATCTTCGAATCTTGCAACGCATTGTACATTTGCGAGAAGGCTGAGATTTCGGATGCGTGTCCGAAGAATAACGCTGCTCCTAAGATTAATAGGAGTGAGTTCACGACGAACGCTAGGCTCAATTCAATGTTTGAGTCCCATGTCATGAAACGAACCGCTTTACGCACGTTGTCTGGATCCGTGTAGTCCACTTTTCTCGTTTGTGATAGTGATGAATGCAAGTATAAGTTGTGCGGCATTACTGTTGCTCCGACAATCCCTAGCGCCAATGTTAAGATGCTATCGTGCCCAGGAGCCGTTGGTTCGAATAGTTGCGCCGTTGGTAAGAATCCAGTGAAAATCCCTGAGATACTTGGGTCTGCTAACGCTACTAAATAGACGAAAATCAATAGAATTGTGAAAATCAATGTGGATACAATCGCTTCGATTTTCTTAAATCCGAGCTTCATAATTCCAAGAAGCAAGAATACGTCGAGAACCGTGATAAAGATGGCTCCCATAATTGGAATCCCGAATAAGAGGTTCAAGGCGATGGCCGATCCAAGCACCTCCGCTAAGTCTGTCGCCATCAATGCTAATTCGACAATCACCCATAAAATATGACGTAGCCATTTTGGTGCATGGTGCGCTGTTGCTTGCGCTAAGTCCATACGTGTAACAATCCCAAGTTTCCCTGCCATTTGTTGCAACTGCATTGCGATTAATGACGAAATCAGGATTACGAAGAGCAATGTATATTTGTACGAAGCCCCTCCGACCACGCTGGTAATCCAGTTACCTGGGTCCATGTACCCTACTGCTACGAGCGCTCCGGGTCCTAAGAAAGCTTTTAAGTTCTGCCAGAAATTATTATTCTTTGGCGTCTCAATCGATTGGTTTACTTCTGAAAGTGATACTTTTTCATGAGTAGACATCCTGTTCTCCCCTTTCTATTGCAAATAATTTTCATTGTATGTAAATCTTCTGAAAACAAGTCATATCTATATAAAAAACAGTACCTATTATAGCACTCAAGCACTCATCGTGCAATGTGAGATGTTACAGTTCATCAAACTGCTGTCTTTCCTCCTAGCAAATAACCTGAAATCAGGAAACAAAAAATGGAAATAAACTCTAAAAGCTTACTTCCATTTTAAGACATTTATATTATTTGCACCGTGCTCTGCTTAAAACGATTGTCGTCTGACAAGAGTTGTAGAAACCTCTACAGATTTTCTTTTATCTCCATTGATAATCGCAAGAACTCCATCAATCATTTCTTTTGCTAACTGACTATAATCTGGAGAAATGGTTGATAATGCAGGTGTATAATATTGTGCTATTGGAATGTTGTCAAACCCTACAATAGCTAATTGGTCAGGAATCGAGATTCCTTTTTCGTAACACGCACGAATAATCCCTTGGACTTTTTCATCCCCAGAGACAAATATAATATCCGGTATATTCGTACCTGTTAAATTATCCATCGCATAATGATACACAGATTCAATCGTAGCTAATCCATAAACAACTTCTAAAGCAATTTCATACTTTTTCTCTTTTACAAAAGTACGAGCACCCTTCTCACGATCTTTATTGACAAGTGACTCTCCACCCATTAGTAGCCACATGTCACGAAGCCCTTTATCAGCAACGGCTCCCATCAAATCGTACATTGCTTGGAAATCATTATTTGAAACATAAATAACACCTTCTGTCTGTGATTCCCCAAACACAATAAAAGGCATATTATTTTTCTTTAAATATTGAATTCTACTATCATCTTTACCTTCATAAAAGACAATAACTCCATCGACTAAACTTCCAGTACTTGAAATAATAGAATCCTTAATTGAATCCCCTTCACCAAAATACTCGACGATTGCATTGACTCCCACTTCTTTACAAGTTTGTAAAACCTTATCCAATAGTGTCTGGAACCAGATTAATGGGAAGGACTCCATCTTCTTGACTGAAATGAGAATATTCGTTGTTTCTTTCTTAGTCAGATTTTGTGCATACGCATTTGGAATATAAGACAGTTCATCAATTACCTTCATCACAGACTGGTAAGTTTCTGATCTAACTCCATCACCACCATTGATAACACGGGAAACAGTTTTTGGAGA
>CALALK010000192.1 GCA_937923125.1 uncultured Carnobacterium sp. | reverse complement strand
ATTTTATCTCCTGTGATCCCGACACATTTATTTTCTTTGACAGAAAAATTCTCATCTATTATTGTAATATCTTTAAATAGCATCTTTCATATTCTCCTTTATTATATTGAGCAACTCCAGACAGTCTTTTAATATTAACCCCTTAACCTGCGGAATTCTGATATAAGGCTCCTTTCCTCCGTGGATAAAAGCCCGTCCTTTAAATTTATCATTTATATTAACTATTGCGAATGGAGTCAGACAATTTTTTTCTCCAAAGCTAAAAAATATTCTATTATTCTGGGCATAAATCCTTAAGACCGACACTTCCTGACAGAGTGCTTGCACTCTGGAAATTCTTATCAGGTTCATGGTTTCCTTAGGCACATCGCCGAATCTGTCCAACAACTCATCCACCATCTCATCTTCCTTATTTTCCGAATTCACTCCGGAAATCTTCTTATATATGGCAAGTTTGAGGGATTCATTTTCTATATACCAGTTGGGGATGTTGGCAGGCAAAGGAAGTTCAACTGAAATTTCATCTGATTCCTCCGGAACATACTCTCCCTTAATTCTTCTGATCTGCTCGTCCACAAGCTTACAGTAAAGTTCATATCCTATATTCATCATCTGCCCCGATTGCTGACTTCCAAGCAAATTCCCGGCACCTCTTATTTCAAGATCTCTCATGGCAACCTTAAATCCTGAGCCGAATTCAGTAAATTCTCTTATAGCCCTAAGTCTTTTCTCTGCAACTTCCGTAAGAACTTTATCTTTTCTGTACATCAGATATGCGTATGCCATTCGATTTGACCTGCCAACCCGTCCCCTTAATTGATAGAGCTGTGCCAAACCGTAGGTTTCCGCATCTATTACTATCATCGTATTGGCATTGGGAATATCTATGCCTGATTCTACTATAGTTGTTGCAATTAAAATATCCGTTTCATGATTTACAAAATCCAGCATTACATTTTCTAAAGCATTTTCATTCATCTGCCCATGACCTACAGAAATCCTGGCTTCGGGAACCAGGTCAGAAATTTTCTTTGCCAGCTTATTTATCCCCTTAACTCTGTTACAGATGATAAAAATTTGTCCGTCTCTGTCAAGTTCACGCTTTATGACATCTCTAATCATCATATCGTCCTGCTCCATAACATAAGTTTGGATAGGATATCTCTCTTCCGGAGGTTCCTCAATCAAACTCATATCCTTAATGCCCGAAAGGGACATATTCAGAGTTCTTGGAATTGGCGTTGCCGTTAGCGTTAATACGTCCACTTGCGATTTCAATTGTTTCAAACGTTCCTTATGCTTCACTCCAAAGCGTTGTTCTTCGTCGACAATGAGGAGTCCTAAGTCTAAAAACTGTACGTCTTTTGAAAGCAGACGGTGCGTTCCGATGACGATATCGACTGCTCCTTTACGAAGCTTCTCAATCGTTTCCTCTTGTTCTTTTTTACTACGGAAACGACTTAATAATCCGATGGTAAATGGATAATCCGCAAAGCGTTGTACGAAATTCTCGTAATGTTGCTCGGCAAGAATCGTAGTTGGCACGAGAACAGCCGCTTGTTTTCCATCCATGACCGCCTTGAAGACCGCACGCATGGCTACTTCCGTTTTCCCGTATCCAACGTCCCCAACAAGCAGACGGTCCATCGGTTTATCCTTTTGCATGTCTTCCTTAATTTCCGCCACACTTCGCAATTGGTCTTGCGTCTCCGTGTATGGAAAGGCCTGTTCGAATTCTTGTTGTTCAACGGTATCACGGCTAAACGCATAACCTTTTTCGGCGTCACGTTTGGCATATAATTCGATGAGTTCATCGGCGATATCTTCAATCTTAGCCGTTACTTTACGTTTCGTCTTCGCCCATTCCGTACCGCCCAATTTATTGAGTTTTGGAACTTTCGCGTCAGACGAGACATATTTTTGAACGAGCTTAATTTGCGTTACCGGAACAAATAGATTTCCGCCATCTTGATAGTGAATCGACATGTAGTCTTGGTGAATCCCGCCAATTTCTAGCGTCTCCATCCCTTGGTACACACCGACCCCGTGATTCACGTGAACCACATAGTCTCCAACAGCTAATTCGGTGTAGCTCTTCAATCGTTCCGCGTTCGAGATTTTTTGATTTCGCGGCGCGCGTTTCGTGAGTTTATTGAATAATTCGCGTTCTGTAAGAATGGCAAATTTATCCTCTGGCAGTTCAAATCCATTGTGCATCTTGCCGACCATGATTTGAAGTTGCCCTTCCAGTACCGTCCCGTTTGAAATCACACTCTTAATTTCAAAATCGGCAAAGGTTTGTTCGACCTTTTGCGCGCGTTTGTCGTCATCGACTAAGACGATGACCGTTGCGCCTTGTTTCTTCCAACGGTCTGCTTCGACTTTCACCATCGGCATTTGCGAGAAGAACTGCGTCATGGTCCGTGTCGTAATCGGATGAATCGCATCGAGCGCGAGTCTTCCAAGCCCTTTTTGGAAAATGGCGAAATACGTTCTCGAGAGCGGACTTTCTTTTAACACTTTTCGTCCATCTTGAACAAGTGACAATCCAGAAGCAATCGCACCTGTTTCGATATGGTGCGTCTTCCAATAACCTGCCTCTTCTTCTAAGGTTTTGCTTTTTTCGATAAAACGAGCGTAGTCATCAATAATGAGGTACGCATCTTTAGCAACATAATCTAATAAGCTAGTCTTCTCAGGATAAATACATTCCAAGAAGTACGTTAAGTTTGATGGAATTTCTCCATTTTCTAATTGTGCATCGATGGCTTGTTGAATATTGGAAACTTGAGCTTTTCGTTCTTCACTTTGAGCCGCCTTCACGTCCTTTTCATAGAGCGCGTGAATTTTGGCCTGCGCCTTCCAGACAGCTTCCTTTTGAAGTGGCAAGTCTGTAGCTGGTAAAATGCGCACTTCATTAATGACATCCATCGAACGTTGTGTTTCCGCATTAAACGCACGAATCGAATCCACTTCTGTATCAAAGAAGTCCAGACGTAGTGGATACTCTTGGTCTAATGGGTAAATATCAACGATACTTCCACGAAGCGCAAATTCACCAGGAGTCGCCACCATATTTTCACGACGATATCCTAATTCCACTAACTGCTCTACAAAGGCATCCATCGATTCGATTTCAGACCCCATCGCAAGTTCAATAGAGCTCTTCTTCCATACAGTTGCTGGAACTAAGAGTTTTTGAATCCCAGAGAGCGGTACAATGACGATTCCTTTTTGTCCTCGACTTAAGAAATCGAGCGTGCGAATGCGTTGGCTCACTACATCCGGCGACATTACTGAGAAATCCGCTGCAAGCGACTCTTCTACCGGGAAGAGATGAACAATCTCATCGTCGTACCACTCTGATAGCTCTTCATAAGTCTGCGTCGCTTGCAAGAGTGTTGGTGTCACAATCACTAATTGCTTGTCCAATTTCTCAAACGCACAAGACTGGGCCAAGTGCTTTACAGACCCACTAAGCCCTAGCACGAGTTGACTCTCATGAAGAGGGAGTGTATCCAACCACCCTTTAAATCCTTTCAGTTTACTAATGGTTTGGTGCAATAATTGCATAATGTTCTCCTTTTTCCAACGACAAAAAGAGACCGCAAAAAAATTTGCAGCATCTCTTTCCCTCTATTTACTAATTAAATTGATTCATTGTTTTGACGAAATCATCCGTTTCAATCCACGAACGAATCGCATCGACACTCTTTTGCACTGCAAAAATAATGTCCTCTTCTTCCTCTTTTTCAAAGCGGTTGAGCACATGTCCTACGACCGTACGTCCATCTTTTGGACGCCCAACCCCCACTTTAATACGGTTAAACTCGCTCGTCCCCAGGCACGAAATAATACTCTTAATTCCGTTATGTCCTCCCGCACCGCCTTTTTGACGAAGACGAATCTTTCCAACCGGCAGATCCATATCATCATAAACAACAAGCAAGTCTTCGATTCCAATTTTAAAATAATTCATCAGCGGACGAATCGCTTCACCCGATAAGTTCATAAACGTCAACGGCTTCATGAAGATGACTTTTTCGCCACCGATTTGTACTTGCGCAAAAACTGCATCGAAGAGCGCCTTATCAAAATCAAACTTCTCTTGATAGGCCACTTCATCCATTGTCATGAACCCGACATTATGTCTTGTCCCTTTATACTTTGCTCCAGGATTCCCTAGACCAACGACTAATTTCATACTTTCACCTATTCTTTTTTCTTCTATTTTGCTATTATACCATACCCCTACACCGTCCCGTTATTAATTCACATTTTCACGAAATTGTGTTTTTTATGTATTATTTGTCATAAAAAGGGCCTTCTGAAACTCAATTTTTAGAAAATCATG
>CALALK010000191.1 GCA_937923125.1 uncultured Carnobacterium sp. | reverse complement strand
GTAATTCTCTTCCCTAGCCAACAAAATCAATATTCAGTTGCATCGATAAAATACCCGCTTCACTCTTTAAGTAGAATCCGTATTTATCCACGCTATAATCAATCACATTATGTTGATCAAACATCATCGCATAGTGACTTGCAAAAACCATTTCTCCAATATTTGTCTCAAAAACTTGATCGTACTTTGGAGGAAGTTTTTCTTTCTGATTTTTGTTTAAAACCACTAAATGATATTTATCGTACACTTGGCAATGGCATCCTACCATCCCCTCATAAAAAGGACTATCTCCATCGACATAATCCATCACAAAGAACACATCCGTTAAACCGCGCTCTTGTAACAGGACGTCCAATTTTGTTTTTGCTGCTTCACTGACTGTAAAGTCCATATTCATTCCTCTTTCGATCAAAAAAGGAGACAATTGTCCCCTTCCACAATTATTGCTCTTTTGATTCTTCGTTTTCAGATTTTTTAACACGTTCTTTGATGATGGCATCAAGAGATGGTGGTGTCACTTCGATGTGAGTTGGCGTATTTAATACAATATCCCACTCTTCATTTTTAATCATTTCTAATTGTGTTTGTGTTAAGATTTGAAGACGTTGACGGAAAATACGTGTTTCTTTCTTAATTAAATCTGTTTCACGGTTAATTTCAGTTGCTTTTTCAGCAGCTTCTTTTAACATTGCTTGCGCTGCTTTTTCTGCTTCAAATACGATAATTTCAGCATCTTTACGTGCATTTTCGCGTAAACGATCTGCTGCTTCTTGTGCAACAAGGATTGATTTATTCAATGTTTCTTGAATCGAATTAAAGTATTCTACTTTTTCTTCGTTGAATTTTACACGTTTTTCTAAATCTTTATTATCACGAATTAACGTTTCTAATTCTTTCTTTACTTCTTCCAAGAAGTCGTTTACTTCTTCTGGGTCGAAGCCTTTGAATTTTGTTGAAAAATCTTTGTTATGAATATCGTTTGGTGTAATTGCCATTGAAAAAATCTCCTTTATTTTTTATTCTTTTCTAATAATCCTAGTTCTACTTTAATCTTATCTTTCTTTGTACGCCCTTCAATCTTTTGAATTTGAAGGCGACCGTATCCACGAATGGATACAATATCTAAAATTTCCAGCATAAAGTCAGGTCTGTTTTCTTCAGTCCAATTGACCTTTACTTTACCACTTTCAATCATTTCTTTTGAACGCTGTCTTGACACATTAAATACGGAAGCAATGACCGTATCGAGTCGAAGCGAACTAACGACTGTTTGTACCGCAGTCCAATGGTCCACCGGCACAATTAATTTCGTATAGTCTACTTCCTCTAATCTTACAGCAACTTTCCCAATTTTTTCTAGCTGTTGTCTGATATACTCCTTCATATTTTGAGCACAGAATAATTGCCAGTCTTCTCCGTTTGAAATAATATCGCCAATCAGGCTACGGTCAAAACCAAGACTCATGAGTGAACCTAGAATTTTGCCATGCCCAAGTGTCGCAAATTTCTTCGGATATTGAATATGAAATAGAGCATTTTCAAAATCCTCTGAAGTTGGCTCATAATATTCCGGACAAATCATACAACGTTTCCGTTCAGCATCAATATACCCGCCATCAAAAAAATAACGAACATCGTCAAATTGGCCCACAATCGCCTCCACAATAAACTGTTGGCGTGGATCAAGATAATTCGTCAATACAGGCGCATACTGCAAACGTACTTCTTCTACCCATTCTTCCACTTGTTTTAAAAAAGAGATTTCTTCTTTTCTAAAGTGTTGTTCTACACCATTTCCCATTTTTTATACTCCAAAAATTTTTGCGACAATAAATACTAATACTGCTGCAGCAACGTAAATCGTTAAAATTGAAGTTACTAATGCTAAACTATATTTTCCAAATCGTACATTTTTGAATAATGATACATACGGACGGCAACAAGCATCTAATAAGTCCGCAAAGAACATTGGAAGATATAATCTCCAATAAATATTTAATCCATACAGTATTAACATAAATTGATAAATTCCTGCTACTGTTGTTATAAGTCTAATAATATCTAAACCCACTTAAACTAACACTCCTCTAAAATTCGCTATGACGGAATGTTTCAACCATCTCGTCATCAAAATTTCCTTGTACTTGGAAATTCGCAGGCGAACAGATAAAAATTTCATCTCTCACCTTTTGTACGTCTCCATTAATAGCATACGCCACACCGACTACAAAATCAATGACGCGTTTAGCATCTTTTGGTTCCATACGTTTAAAGTTAATCAGCACAGCTTCTCCCTTTAAAAGGGCATCTGCAATGCGTTCCGCTTCAGAATACACGCTTGGTTCCATTACATAAATCTTAGATGTTTTCTTCACTCCAGGACTTTGGAATGGAACAACATTTGACGTATTTCTTGAACGTGTTTCTGGAGCTGTCTGTGTTACAGGTTCTTCATAGTAATCCATTTGATTGTCTTCTTCGTAGTAGTCACCTTCTGGACTTAAGAAGTTTTTTAAACTATTCATGAATCCCATTAATCTTCCTCCCTTTCAAACCAGCTTGTACCAATTCGAATATGCGTCGCACCACATTCAATCGCAGTTTCAAAGTCTCCGCTCATCCCCATGCTGAGGTATAACGGTACTTCTAATCCTTCTTCTTTTTCTATTGTTTTAGCAATTTGTGCTAAACGCGAAAAAAAGAAGCGAATTTCTTCATCGCTTGCGTCAAATGGTGCCATCGTCATCAAACCAACAATACGAATCTTTTCATATTGCTCGCTTGCTCTATAAGCATCCAGTGCCTCTTCGGGTGTGAATCCATGCTTAGATTCTTCCCCAGAAACATTAATTTCTAGCATACAATCTAACGGGTGCTCGAGACGTTTTTCAATCTCATCCATAATCGAAAGACGGTCAATAGCATGAAATAAATCGATACGATTCACGATTTGCTTCACTTTTCGTTTTTGGAGTGGCCCGATTAAATGCCAGATGATGTCCTCTTGTGGAAATTGTTCTTGTCGTTCTAATAGCTTTTCGACACGATTCTCCGCAAAATGTCGAAATCCTAAATCGTACATTTCTTGAACCTCGCGAGCGGTACGATTTTTCGTTACAACAATCGGACAAACTTCCGTAGATAGTCTATGAACTTGGTTACAAGAAGATGCAACCAAGTTCATAATACGACTTACATTCTGTTTAATGATACTCATTAATTTCTGTTTCTTTTTCTGAAGAATGGCGGAGTATCTAATCCATCATTTTCAGCTTGTTTTGGCTCTGCTGGAGCTTCCACAAAATTACTTTGTGCGAATGGTGAATCTGCTTCTGTTGAAGAAGTAGTATCACGTACAGTTGTTTCGCGACGGATATCCCAATCTCCAAACAAGTCTTTTTCAACTTTCTTTTCTTCCACTGGTTGTGGTTTTGAAGGAACTTGTTTTTCTTGGAAAGTTTGAGGGTTATTTCCTAAATCTTTGCGAGTTGCTGTGCTATTCGCAAATGGTGAACGATTAGCGCGTGCTACTGACTTTTTTTCGTGCTTACGCTCCTCGTCAATTCCTGTTGCGATAACAGTAACGATTACTTCATCACCTAAGTTTTCATTGATAGAAGTACCGAAGATAATGTTTACTTCACTTGTTGAAGCTGCTGCAACGATATCTGAAGCATCTTGCGCTTCGAATAATGTTAAGTCAGAGCCACCAGTGATGTTTAATAGGATTTGTTCTGCTCCATCGATAGATACTTCTAATAATGGTGAAGAAATAGCTTTCTTCGTAGCTTCTGCAGTACGGTTTTCACCACTTGCAACACCAATACCCATTAATGCTGAACCTTGATCTTTCATCACTGTCTTCACGTCAGCGAAGTCCAAGTTTACGTAACCTGGTGCAGTGATTAAGTCAGAGATTCCTTGTACCCCTTGACGTAATACGTTATCTGCTTCACGGAAAGCTTCTAACATAGGAGTCTTTTTATCAACGATTTCTAATAAACGGTTATTTGAAATTGTTACTAATGTATCTACGTTTGCTTTTAATTGTGCAACACCTTCTGCAGCATAACGACCACGTTTTGGTCCTTCGAAGCTAAATGGACGTGTAACAACACCCACTGTTAATGCACCTAATTCTTTTGCAATACGAGCAACAACTGGTGCAGCACCTGTACCAGTACCGCCACCCATACCAGCAGTAACGAAGATTAAGTCTGCTCCAACTAAAGCTTCGCGAATTTGTTCTTCACTTTCTTCAGCTGCTTTAAGACCGATTTCAGGTAATGAACCTGCACCTAAACCTTTAGTAAGTTTTGGTCCTAATTGAATTTTAGTTTCTGCTTCTGAGTTTCTTAATGCTTGAGTATCAGTGTTTGCTACGATGAACTCTACACCTTGTACTCCTTCTGAAATCATACGGTTAACAGCGTTGTTACCAGCACCACCAACACCAATGACTTTAATGACTGCGCCATCTAAATTTGTATCGAATTCGAAATCCATTATATTTCCTCCTTGGTTCTCATCTTAATTTTCGTCAATAAACATTTTAAAGAAGTTCTTCACTTTCGCTCCAAACCCTTGCTCTTCACCAGTTGGTTCTTGTTCATACTCTTGTGGTTGTTGAACAGGAGCCGTTGGTTGCACTTGTACAGGAGCACTTTGTGGTGTGCTTTGTACTGGGCGTGGTTCCGTTACTGGTTTACCTTTTTGAGCAATACGGTGAACATCATCTAAGCTTGCAGCGTATTTGATTAACCCCATACTTGTTGCGTAAATAGGATTTCTCATTCCCATTTGCTCTGGAATATAAGTTTTCACTTGTACTCCGAAAATTTCTTGTGCTAACTCTTGAACTCCTGCAAGTGAAGAAGCTCCACCTGTTAACACGATTCCTCCTGGAAGTTTTAAAGCTTCCACTTGGTCTAGTGCACGTTTTACAGTTTCAAAGGTTTGAACCACACGTGCTTCGATGATTTCTGATAAGTAATGTTCATCTACTTTGACTGGATCCTTCTTACCAATTGTTTCTACTGGGAAGAATTCATCCGCACTAGTTTCTGATGAAATTGCATATCCGTATTCACGTTTAATACGTTCTGCATTTTCAAAGCTTGCATTCAAGATAATTGAGATATCTTTGGATACGAAATCTCCACCTTCTTGGTCCACGAATGAGAATTTTAATTGGTTATCGTGCATTACTGAAGCACTTGTTTGTCCACCACCCATATCGATAAGGACAGTACCAAATTCTCTTTCACCTGGTGTTAATGCTACTTGGCTAATCGCTAATGGTTGGATGACCATTTCTTCGATATTTAAGCCAGCTTTGTCAATACAACGTTTAATATTATGTACGATCGTCTTAGGACCGGTAATCATGCTCGCAAACAATTCAAGACGAACACCAATCATTCCGCGTGGGTCTTTAATTCCATCAAATCCATCTACGATAAATTCTTCTGGAATCACAGAGATGATTTCACGTTCAGGTGCTACTGAACGAACTTTTGCTGCTGAAATCACATTGTATACATCCACATCTGTAATTTCTCTATTTTCACTTGATACGGCAATCATACCGTGACAAGGTTCAATTGAGATTTGATTACTTGGGATTCCCACAATCACATCTTTAATTTGGATGTTTGATTTTTGTTCTGCTTGACGAACTGCTTTACGAATAGATTCAACTGTTTCGTCAATATCAACGATGACTCCACGGCTTAATCCTTCTGATTTTTCATTGCCGACTCCAATAATATTTAATTGCCCTCTGACATACTCAGCTACTACAACCTTTATTGAAGTGGTTCCAATATCTAAACTCACATAAATTCCCTGATTTTTCACGTTTATTGAAACCTCCTATACGATTCATTTCTATTTCATTTTTTAAAGTTAATTTATAAGTGATACTCCCTATATTTTAACATAATTTTCTTCACTTAAAAAAACATATGAGCGAGTTTTAAGACTTTTTTATTGAACTGTCGTATCTGGTGTAAAATAGATTCCTACTTCCATATCTACAGTTCCTTTTTTCCCATTCAATTGTTTCGTAATTGATGGATAATACCCTAATTTATCTCCAATATCTTTCAGATTTCCGATGACACGATTACCATCTTTCATCTTCAAATAAATTTTTTGATGATTTTTATTATCGTTTGGATATTGAATTTCTACGATTTCACGAATGACACTCGCAGGAACTTTCTCCAATTGCTTGGCAAGCGCCTTGTATTGTGTATCATCTGTAAACATCGATAATACAGGATAATCTTTTGTCGCTGCATCATTTTCCACTTCGATGATTTGACCATCTGCTAACAGCTCAAAAGTTTTATCATCACTTTGGTAATATCCAACCGCTGGATTCTCTTCAATATTCAAACGCATTTTATTCCATGCCACTAATTCTACGGAAGCATCTTTAATTTTTG
>CALALK010000190.1 GCA_937923125.1 uncultured Carnobacterium sp. | reverse complement strand
TCGCCCTGGTTTCTCAAGTTCATTATATTCGATTCTAGTTCCCCTGTTCTGGCACCACTTCTAGATAGTCGAGCAACATCCAGACGAATTCGCGGCCTTTGATGCGGTTGATGGCTCCTTCGGCACAAGAGATTTCGTCGTAGTGTTCGACTTTATCACGGCGGATGCCAGGTCCTGAGATGACGATTGGCACCGGCTCGCCACTATGCTCGCCTTTTTCGCAAGGCGTTGAGTGGTCTGCACAAAGCGCAATGAGGGTATTCTCAGGTCTGTTTTCCATTAAGATGCCGACCATTTCATCGAAGAGCTCGATTCCTTTGGCTTT
Organism: uncultured Carnobacterium sp.; assembly: GCA_937923125.1. Lineage (GTDB taxonomy): Bacteria > Bacillota > Bacilli > Lactobacillales > Aerococcaceae > Granulicatella. Next base: position 4,029 of record CALALK010000190.1, on the reverse strand, counting down.
CTCGAATGGTTTGTTGTCATGGCCTTTCACGTCTGTGACTTTCAAGTGAACGTACACTAAGTCATGGTCTTTAATCATTTCTAGTGCTTTTTCGGCTTTACGTTTCACATTTGTATCCATGTTTCCTGTGAACGAGTCTTCCTTATACACGTCGTATCCAGATAAGCGTCCAACACCAAGCACCGTATCTTCCCCTGCCACGACTGCAGCCTTATAGCCGAATTGTTCGCCAAGGCGGTCGATGACTGAGAATTGTCCAGCCCCACGTGTAATCACGAAGTTCGCTGGTAATTGTCCGTTGGCGCGGCGTTCCACGTTCACGTCATGTTGGTCCATGAGTGGATAGATGACTTCTAAGAACTCATTCAAGATGCGTGCTGTTTTGGCAGCTTCTGGACTGTCGTCTTTTGGCAATGCTTGTTTAAATGGATGGCCATCGTTTGGCGCCTTTGGATCGGTGTCTGTGACTTTCGCGCTTAACCCTTCCCCGCGCATCACAAGAACAGCTCTATGTTCTGTCGCTTCTTTGAATAAGAAAGTGACATCTTCGATTTGTAGACCGTTGATGATGGCTGCGAGTTCGTTCGTGCGTTCGCGAATGCGTCCTGCACGACGGTCGATGACGATATTATTGTCGCCACGTGTCGCGAAGTTACATCTGAAAGCCACATCTCCAGGTTGTAAGTCCATGCCTACCCCAGCTGCTTCCATCGGTCCGCGTCCTGGGTAGTTGACAGAAGGATTTCCGAATAAGATTAAGTGTCCCATGTCGGTCCCAACCGTAATCCCTGGTGAGATGAGGTCCATAATGCCGGTCATCCCTTCTTTAGCGAGTTGATCGAGGTGAGGTGTTTTCGCGTATTGCAACGGGGTTAAGCCGCCTAGTTCGACGTTTGGGCGATCTCCCACACCGTCGGCAATCGCTACGATGATTTTCTTTTTCATAGTTTCCCCTCCTGATTAGTAGATGAATTGGATCCAAGCGAAGTACATTCCTGATAGGATGATTGAGTGTACTAAGCAGGCAAGTAATCCGAATTTCACTTCGTCTAACACGCTGAAGTACCCTGTACCGAAGTACAATGTGTTTACTTTAGAGTGTGGTGGTAAAGTGATGGTTGTCGCGATACCAAGTGAACATGTTAATGCAAGTGACACTGGGTTCATGCCAACTGTTGTTGCGATTGAGATAATCGCTGGAATTAAAATCGTTGTACGTACTGTCTTACTTGTGAAGATTAAGTGTGAGAATACAGTAATGAAGATTAAGATGACTGCAACTGCAGCGTGGTTTAATTTGTCTAAACCGATGGCATTTACTAAGTTTGTAATCATCCACTCAGCTCCGCCTGTGTTGTCAAATGCGTTCCCTACGGCATATGCCCCTGCAGAGAAGATCATTAAGTCCCATTTGATTTTAGCTTGTTTCCAAGTTAATACACCGATACCTGGTAGTAAGCAGAGTAACATACTTAATACGGCTGTTTGTTCTGTTGAGATTGAGAATCCTAGATATTTCTTTTGGATGTCTCCAGTTGCCCATAAGATTAAAGTGATGAGGAAGATGATTCCCACACGTTTTTCTTCTGGTGACGTTGGTCCAAGGTCTGCTAATTGTTTCTTCAACGTTTCTTTGACGTTTGCCATTGCTTCTTCGCCGGCTTCTTTACCAACTTTATACAGTTTCACACCGATAAAGAAGATAATTACGGCTGTAAGAATTGCTTGTGGCATTGATACGATTAACCAGTCCATGTAACCAAGGCTTGCACCGGCTTGTTTGTTGATGAAACCAATTGCGATTACTTGAGCTGAAGTAGCTGTCATAACCATTGATGTTGCGAACGCGTTATTTTGAACGTTTTGTAACATCATTAATTTCCCGAAGTTCGATTCTCCTGGAAGCTCATTGTAAATTTGTAATAATACGATTGAGATTGGCAAGATTAATGAAGCACGGGCTGTTGTTGATGGTACGAAGAACGCTAGAATGAAGTTTACTGCTAGTAATACGGCAAGTGTCTGTACCTTCGTGCGTCCGAATTTCACAACCATTGAGAGCGCAATCCGTTTACCGAGGTTTGTTTCGCTGATGGCTGATGTTAATACGAATGCGGCTACCATTAACCAGATGATGTCGTATCCTAACGTTCCAAACGCTTCTTTTTGTTTTTCAACGACTCCAATTAATGGAAGTAGTAAAACGGCTATAATCGATGTTTGATAAATTGGAATTGGCTTTGTAATCCATAAAATAAGTGCTGATACAAAGATAGCCAAACTACGTTGTGCTGCAACAGAGAGTCCTTCCATTGGCGGCATAAATACGATAATGAGGAATGCTGCTAATGCGAGAAGAATGCCCCACAGCGCGGATTTTTTGTTTTTATCTTTACTCATGATAATAATCACCTTTCGTTTGTTATTTTTTCGTCCTTGACGTTACATACAGTGTACTGAGAATAATTGGATGCGTCCAATTCACTTTTTGACGTTTTGTATGCCGTTTTGTTATGCATTTGTATAACGATTTAGAATGATTATGATATACTAGTGGTGAAAGGCGGGATATCATGAATATCGATAAATTACAAACCTTTAAAACCCTCTGCGAGACGATGAGCTTCACGAAAACCGCAGAAGAATTATATACTTCGCAACCAAACGTCACGAAACAAATCAAGAGCCTGGAGGAAGAGCTCGGGTACCCGCTGATTGAGCGCACACACAAGAGCTTCACGCTGACTGCATACGGCAAGCTGTTCTATGAAACGGCCAAAAAGGTGGTCGCAACGATGAATGGTGGCTTGAACGCGCTACGGGAGTTGGCCGATACGACGAGTCGTTCGATTATTATCGGGGCTACGCCGTTTATCGGGTCGACGATTCTGCCTGCCCTCCTGCCGCTTTTAAACGATGCCTTCCCGGACCATCAAGTATCCATTAAGGTCGACCGCTCGAAGGTGATTCTAGCAGACTTGGAAGCCCGGAAAATCCAGCTGGCGTTCTTCTCGGAATATATTCCAGTCGATATGAAGCAATTTGCGAGTACGACGGTGTACGAGGATTCGCTGATTGTGATTTGTAAGACGGATCATCAGCTGACAAAGACGGGGCACTGCACGCTAGAGGATTTAAACGGGGAACGGTATATCTCGAAAGGAAGCCAGTCGTCGCTGCATAAGTTTTTGTTGAAGCAGTTACGGGAGCCGGAGTTTATGAATCGGCAGCCGTTTGTGGTGGATAACCAGTACAGTATCAAGGAAGCCGTAGCGCACGGGCTCGGTATCTCCATCGTGTCTGAGCTTCTTGTAAAAAAAGACTTGGAGAGCGGCTACCTTTCCAAACTCGAACTCGATGGCTTCACACCAAAACGGAACATCCAGCTCGTCTACCGCAAAGACTTCGACTCCTCTGTTGTACAGTGCGTAGAGAACTTGATGAAAGAATTGGATATATAAAATTCTGTGTAGCGCAAAAATGATTACTCCAAATCCTTGCGGATTTCTTCATAGTAGCGATAACGTTGCACCGGTTCGAGCCTAAAGTCTCTCACCTTTAAAGCCTCAAAAAGGGAGTACGGAATTTCATTCCTACTCCCTTTAATTCGCATTTAATGCTAATTCACGTTATTGCTACTATAGAATCCGCGGATTTTTCGTTATCATTTTGAACGTATTCAGTCTTTTTATATGTGCATCGAGTTAACATGTTCTTGTGCAACGGAGGAGTTGGAGCTTTGCATAGGGGATGGTGGCACAATGGTGTGAAGTGCGGTTTGGAATGGTGCCGCGCTCTTTTTTAAGACACGAGGAGATGCCGGTCCGCTTGGAGAATAGAAATGGTTCATCCCTTTGAGTTAATATGGTTATCTTTTTTATACCGTGTCTTTCAATCTCTCTCATAGTAAATGCCAAATTGATCATTTGCTCGTAACTACCCTTTTCACTGCAATTGAATTTGGTTACACATACTTCGTCCTGATATAAAGTCTCACCATTTCATTAGCATTATGATCCATAAATTTAG
>CALALK010000189.1 GCA_937923125.1 uncultured Carnobacterium sp. | reverse complement strand
TACTCTTTCTTATCTTTAGGATTAATTTCTTTATACTTTTTACGAATGTATAATAAACGGCAAATAAACGCTCCTAACATCCCGATGGCAACACCACCAATAGTATTGTCAATTAAAATTCCGATTCCGAATCCAATTCCAATCCCAATCACCATGATGAGATTCAATACGGACATTTCTCTCATTCTATCTCTTGGATCTTGTTCTTTCATAGCTTCCTCCTATTCAACCACTTCGATATGACACATCTTCATGGCACTCAAAGCATTATCGTGTGATGCTGGAGTCACACCTGCACAAGCACTCGCAATGACACTCACTGGCACATTGACAAAATGCGCTTTAGCAAGCAGTGCATTGCTAATCACACAAATATCTGTACAAATTCCAATTAACGTAATACTTTCTAAATCTGGAACTTCTTTTTGAATGAGATCCATTAATTTTTCTGATCCGAATGTTGGCTTTTCAATTCCTTTTGCATGGCGTTTTTCTAACGCCTTTTGGATTTGTGGATTTAACTCCCATCCTTTTGATCCTTTCACACAGTGGACTACTGGTAAGTTACGTCCTTCTTCTGTGTCGAGATAATCTTCCCCATGTGTATCCAGTGTATAAAATACCTTTCCATCGAAATTTTCGATGACTTCTACTGCATGGTCGATAATCGCCACCGCTTCTTTTGAACCAAGTACTCCATCGACAAAATCATTTTGCATATCTACTACAACTAAAGCTTTCATTGTTTTCCTCCTATTTATGAAAAAATGCTTTACGGAAACTAAAATAATACAATCCCACTAGAATATATCCTATTCCTACAGCGATAATGGTTGCTGCCCCAAAGGATTGAAATAGCTGGTATGAAACCGTGACACCAATTCCGAAAAAGAGCATGCTCGTGAAATAAAAGAGCACTTTCCAACGGTCTTTGATTTGACCACGCATCAACCGTCCAAGAACCACTCCAATATCCGTTAAATATCCCGTAAAGTGAGATGTTCGAACGATAATTCCATGATAGAAAATAAACATCCCATTTTGTGTTCCGACGACAAACGAAAAGAAATATAGCCATTTCTCATCGCGTAATCCAAACAGAAATAATAGAAGCATCACACTTCCAAACATCATTAATAATACGCCATATCGTTTGGTTGGTTCAAATGTTTTCTTCGAAAATAGGAATCCAGAAAAGACGCCTCCCCCAGAAAAGCAAAGAATCATCCCTAGTAAATGGATCATTGTCCCCAATTTACCTTCATTAAAGGCTATAACAAATTGCGTAATGTTCCCAGTAAAGTGCGTTGTTGGTGTTAAAAATAGTAATAGCGTTACTACATTTACCATCCCCGCCAATGTACTGAGGAGCGCAATCCAAATATCAAAATAAAATCGTTCTTGTTTCTCCATGAGTCCTACTTTCTAAGCCATAAACTATAATAAAGGATTATCCATATCGCAATATTCAATACGAATGTCCAAATAAAATAGTGTTTACGTTTTTTGTGATTAAAAATGACTAACCCAAGTAGTCCACCAAAACCTCCACCAAATAGACCAATCCCAAGAAGTGTGTTCTCTGGAATACGCCACTGTTTAAAGACTGCGCAAAGCTTATCAATCCCCATTAAAACCAGTAACAATCCATTGATTCCCAAAAAGTAGATTAGAATACTATTGCTTTTAAATAACTCCACTACTTAGCAAACCTTTCTTCAAGTTCGCTCACTTCAAATAAGTACTCTCCATCATTCGTAACTAGACACGGAATCCCCACCATTCCTTGTTCTTTACGAGGAACAAATACTTCTTTAGTATCTCGTAATCTCAAGAATTCTTTTAAGTTTCTCATGCTCGCAGTAATATCTACTTCACGTGCTGTTACACCCAGTCTTTCCATAGCCGCTTTAAATGGCACAGTATCTGGACATAAACTACTATAATACAGCGTTAATTCATTCATTCAAATTTCTCCTTAATGATTACCTTACTTTTGTTGCAAGGCTTGTCTTGCCAATTGATCTGCTCCTCTATTTTCACTTTCAGGAATCCACTTCACAAACAATTGCGGAAAGTGTTTTAGTTTTTGGTGAATTTCTTTAAGAACGAGTCGATTGGCTTCTTTTTTCGTATAATTTTTCGCAATCGCATCTGCAGCAACTTTTGAATCGGTATGCATAAAAATCAACTCTTCTTGCATACCTTCCTTAAGTAACCACTCCAATGCCCAATGAATGGCGGTAAATTCCGCTAAGTGATTATCCATCTTCTCTTCAAGAGGAATTTTAAACGGTTTTTGCTCTCCATCTTTCAAGACAAGGATTCCCAGTCCCACATCTCCTGGATTACCATTGACAGCAGCATCTGTATACACTTTAATCATTCAACAACTGTTTCCACATGCGTCGCTTGAACTCCATGTGCTCCCTGTGTAATTTCGAAAGTGACCTTTTGTCCTTCCTTCAACGATTTGAATCCATCTCCAACAATTCCAGTAAAATGAACAAAAATATCTTCATCGGTTTTTGTATTTCGAATAAACCCATACCCTTTTTCGTTGTTAAACCATTTTACAACTCCATTTTCCATGTATACCCCTCCTTATTTCATATACCTTTATTATACTGTTTTCTCTCTATTTGAACAGGTACTAAGCCTTCAAATGACGAATAAATGTTTCATCATTTTCGTACAAGCTTAATAATAAATTCTCTCGTTGTAGCTGTACCTCTAGCCACTCAGCTCCATCACTGAAATAACGGTCCACAAATGGACTAACGCGAAGAAAATCTGATTGAGCCTTTTGCAATAACAGTTCTTTCATCTCTTCTTCCAAAGCGTTTTGCGTATCAATCAGCCGTTCAATTTCTACAAATACTGGATGATCATAGACCGAAACCGCTTCTGATTTATCGACTTCGACCACCTTTTCGCTAAACGCATCATAGTATCGAATCTTTGCAGTCTTCCCATCCGTTAACCAACATTCGATTAAGAACCCTTTCCAAAACAGTTGTGTCAAAGGGCTCATCAGAAAGGCTTCGATAACGGTCCATTTCAATGGTGTTTGCATCAACATCAAAGTTGTTGCCATATAGTCATTCTGCTCTTCGGTCAATGGCTCGTCTTTTTTCAATCGTGCACTCATTTTTTGGAGTTTATCGACTTCTTCTTGCGTGAAGCGATTTTTCTCTTTTTCACACAACAATGTACACTCAAGTACCTTATCCATTCCTAAAGCAGATACTACAACTTCATGAGAAAGCCATGCTTCCACTTGCTCAAATTGATCATTGTGAATCGCTACTTTAATCTTCCACATCCAGTAGCTAGCTTCCGTCGGTAATTTTAGTTGATCCTCTTCAATATAATAGGTAAGGTCATCCCAACGATTGGCTTTTTCAAGCAATTGGTAAAAGGCTTCAATATCTTCTAAATAATCATTATTCTGAACTTTTTCTTCGAAGGCATCGATCGCATTCTCCACAAATGTTTCGAATTCTTCTTCTGAAAGTACGTCTAGTTGTTTCTTTTCCTCGCTCATAAACTTCTCCTCTGTCTTATACCTTTCTATTATACTTTAAAGGCGGGCAATTAGAAAGCACACAAATAAAAAAGGCTCATGACAATCCGTCATGAACCTAACCTTTATTCTTCCTCTAATGGTAAAAATTCTACAATATCTTTGAAATTAACAACCGTCCGCGATTCACAAATATCTTTCATGCATGTATTGGATGCATTCCAATCAATCACAACGATGGCACTATTCGCCAATAATTTATAGATAATCCCAATCATTTCTTGTTCTCTAAAAGTAAATCGAATGCGATTGCCGACTTCCGGACGAATCGATTCTTTCACTTGCAGAATAATACGAACACCTTCATCATAGGAGACCCCTAACAAATGCGCAATTCTCGATTTGCTCGTTCCTTTTCGAAGTTCCGTTTCAACAGTACTCTTGACATCTTTCGTGACACGTTTCGCCATTGCTTTCGCCTCTTTTCACGCCTGGCCAAAATCCTACACTACACACTCATCAAATTTATTATATCACAAATTGTACTTTCTGTGGGCTAGATTTACTAATTTTCTGATTTAAAGGCTTTTCTTTTATGAAAAAATGACGGCTTTTATACTGTAAACTTGTTTTTCATCGATTTTTCTGGGAGTTTTTGCTCATCCGTGAACATATATTTGTAAAACGCATTCATTTCAACTATACTTTAGATGTAATGAATGGAGGGATTTTGATGTTAGACCAATCAATCACAATTTTAAAATATGAGTACCATATTGCACCGGGAAGTTATTTCCACGTGGAGACACCTTGGGTAAAAGATGTCAGTGAGATTAAAACGGTCATCATTGATCAAGATAATGTTTTTACGAAGATGTTGAGTATTTACCCGAATAACTTCGTAATGTTTTTAGAGCAATTCCCTGAATATAGTATTTATCGGACAAATGTTCCGCTAGAACTTATTCCAACCGGCGATTCATACCGCGTTTGTTTTGATCAAGCGTGATTACAAGTGCAAAAAAGCAGAACTTGGACAATCTTATTTCTCTGCGTCCTTGTTCTGCTTTTTCATTTATTCTTCTATTGGTGCAAGTAATCGTAATCCATTTAAGAGTACTAAAATCGTACTTCCTTCATGTAATACAACTCCCCAACCGATATTTGTTAATCCAAAGAAGTTAAGGACTAACAGTAATACAACGACTGACATCGCAAAAATCATATTTTCTAAGATGACACGATGTAATTTCTTACTAATCTTATGAGCTGACACAAGCTTTTGTAAGTCGTTTTTCATAATGACGATATCACTTGTTTCAATCGCAATATCTGTCCCATTTCCCATCGCAATACCGATATCAGCAGTCGCAAGCGCTGGCGCATCATTCACGCCGTCCCCTACCATCGCTGTTAATCCGTAGCGTTCTTTTTGAGACTGAATCTTTTCTAATTTTTCTTCTGGTAATACATTTGCCACTACTTCTTGAACGCCAAGTTTCATACCAATCATTTCAGCAGTTTCTCTTGAGTCCCCTGTAATCATTGTTGTATGCACAAGTTGGCTCTTGAAGTAATCCAGCACTGCTTTTGAAGCTTCGTTTGGAAGGTCCATAAACGCCATCAAACCAACAATTCTATTGTCTTTCACAACCGTCACAACCGTCTTACCTTCGCTTGCCCATTCTTGCATGCGAGTATCGA
>CALALK010000188.1 GCA_937923125.1 uncultured Carnobacterium sp. | reverse complement strand
TTGTTGAAGAACTTGATCTGTAGATTTTTCAATTGACTCTTCTAATTTTTTTCGAAGACGTTCCTTCATTTCCTTTGCTGCAAGTTCTGTAAATGTCACTACTAGCAATTCATTAATGTCGATACCCTCTTGAATATGCATCAAAATACGTTCTACAAGAACTTTTGTTTTCCCTGAACCAGCTGAGGCAGAAACAAGAAGATTGTTCCCACGAGTAGCTATTGCCTTCCATTGATCAGGGGTTGCTTGTAATCCTTCTGGTTTCTCTGGAATCATTCTTCTGTCTCTCCTTTCTTCTCTTGTAATTCCTCTTGAATAAATGCAATCCCCTCTTCTTTTTCAAATTTAGGAAGAGTACGATATCTATTTTCTGGGTTTGTAGCATCAAATTGTGCAATACTACTAAATTTACCAGATACAGAATCTGCATATTGTTTAAAGTCTTCGTAAGGAGCTAGTGTGATATCCCCAGATAGAATTCCTTGACCTGCTTCTTTAATTTTTTCCCATACGAAATCTTTGAATAACTTCAATTCTTCTGTTGTATACACACCGTTTTTATAAATTGCACTAATGCCGCCATCTTTTTTAAGAGCAACATTCAAGACATTCGATGCATTCGTTTCAACGAGTTCTGGATTCAGTCTAGCAATCTCATCAGAGTTGATTAATCCCCGGTGTTTAAAGGCTTTTGTCCATTCTTGCTTCCATTTATCTTCCGTTGGAACTTCTTTTATACTGAATTTTGGATTATGCACATGGATATAGCTTGCTTCCAGTGGCGTTGGAACCTTTCCAGTTTCACTGCGAATAATTTCTTCAGATACTTTCAAATACGTTAACAATTGGATTTGAACTCCTGCAATCAGTTTTGCAATCTCGAATTTTTGTTCAGAAGACTTATAGTCAATAATCCCGTTATAGATTCCATTATCTGACTGTAATAAGTCAATTCGGTCAATCTTTCCGCGTAAATGAATCGATTGATTTTTACCAATTGGGATGTGAATTGGATAGTTTCCTGAAGTTCCAAATACCACTTCTGTCATCCAAGGTTTTGACTCAAGCGCTAACGCTTGTTTTTGGAGCGCATTCGTCGTTTGCATGAGTGTTTGGTGTAACAATCCTTGGACGAAGTTTAAACGTCTAGAAGAGGCTAAAATCGCAAATTTAGGATGTTCTTTCAGTCTGTTAAAGATTTCTTCTTCAATCGCAA
>CALALK010000187.1 GCA_937923125.1 uncultured Carnobacterium sp. | reverse complement strand
ACAATGACCGTCATGCCAAGTGCAATGCCTGCAAGTAACTGCATAAAGTTCCCGTCACGTAAGACACTGGTCATAATCTCTTTTGCAAAAGCCATCATCACACCCATCATCACACAAAGACCAAGCGCTGTGGCAAGGCTAGCCCCAAGCGTTCCAAACATTGCTACGAATAAGTAGCTCATACTTGCTTTCACTGCGAGTCCTACTGTGAGTGCTAGTAGCGTTTTGGGATATTGATGCTGACTTTGGAAAATACCGTGCAGCGACATAATCGCAGATGCAAAGAAAATACTTGTGACATAGACAAGCAGTACCGCCTGCCCCTTCGCATCCCCAAAGAGTGCAGTATTTAACCACGGCAAGATGGCAATCATCCCCATCGTTGCAATCACCGAGAAGGTAATCGTCATTCGAAGAAGTGATGTTGACAGTCTCTTAAATTCCAAGTCATGCCCTTTCTTAAAGGCACGTGATAACATCGGCATATAGCTGGATGAAAATCCGACTCCGACGACCATTCCTAATTGAACAAGCGGCTGCCCTCTATCGTAAATTCCCTTGAGGTCTTTTGCGACTTCTGGAAGTATTCCTTGAGTAGTTAACACATTATACACAGAGAATGAATCCACCAATTGGAATAAGACTAAAATCGAACTGAGGAGACAAATGGTTCCCCCTTCAAAGGCAAAGCGTTTAAAGAGATGCCCAAATGTCGGCACTTCCATTTCTACTGACGTAATCGTCAAGCCGTCGAGTGGATCTTTTGTTTCTTTAACTACATAATACAGCATCACAAGAATCGCAAACACGGCCGCAATCGTCGCACTCGACATCGCCCATGTACCCATCGTGTAGTAGTCTGAAATGGTGCTACCAAACAGACTCGCCACAAAGAGAATCACCGCGACACGAACGACCTGCTCCACCACTTGCGAGATAGCAGTCGGCATCATCCGGAAGCTTCCTTGGAAATAACCCCTTGTGATGACCAGAAACGGCATCAATAGAAACATCCACGATACGCTTTGAACGACTGGCAAGAGTTCAACGTCTCCCATCCAGTGGGCAATCATTCCCGCACCCAAATGGAGGAAGGCAAAAATCCCCACTCCAATAAGGCTCGCAATCACGAATAACTGCTTCAATAATTTCTTTAAATGTGTCGACTCCAAGTATTCCGCAACGACATTGGACACGAATACCGGGAATCCCGTTA
>CALALK010000186.1 GCA_937923125.1 uncultured Carnobacterium sp. | reverse complement strand
TCGCGAATCCAAATACAAATCCTAACGCACCTGTACTTAACGCCCATGATATCCATAAGTGGTCCGTATAGATTAAATCAAATAATACATGCCCAGTAAAACCGACAATGGCTGCTGGAATAGCGCCTGCAACACCTGCAAAGAGTGCAAGGTATCCATATGCCAATTGAATATATACTCCCTCAATTGGTGTTGTAATCGACGTTAATGTCATTAACGCTGTCATAATTCCAATCCCAAGAATGGTATAGAGAATTGTTTTAAACAGTCCGTCTTTCACAATACCCCTCCTTTGCCTATTTCGATGTTGGCTCTTCTCCAATAATACGTACTTCTGGTTCTAGAGCAACGCCGTTTTTTTCTAAAATCACTTTTTGAACATAACGGATTAAATCCATATAGTCCGTTGCTGTTCCGTTATCAATATTCACCATAAATCCAGCATGCTTTTTAGAGACTTGCACGCCACCGATTTGATGTCCTTGAAGTCCAGCATCTTGAATTAGTTTTCCTGTAAAATGCCCCTCTGGACGTTTAAACACGCTCCCACAAGACGGATACTCAAGCGGTTGTTTACTTTCACGTAAATGAGTTAATTCCGCTACTTTTTGGTCAATCTCTTCTTGAACGCCTTTCGTTAATCGGAATCCAACTTCAATCACAAGATCGCCTGTTTTTTGAACATGGCTATGACGGTAGCTGAAGTCTAAGTCTTCGTTGGTGTAAGTTTTGAATTCCCCATCTGGAGTAATCACTTCCACGTACTCCACGACTTCACTCACTTCACCGCCGTATGCTCCAGCGTTCATGAAAATCGCTCCGCCGACACTTCCTGGAATGCCACAAGCAAATTCTAAGCCAGTTAATCCATTTTTCGCAGCTTCTTTTGAGACATCAATTAAGGCTACTCCGCCTTCAGCAACGATTTGCGTACCCGATACGGTTAAATGAGACATATCGTTTAACATAATCACAGCACCGCTAATTCCGCCGTCTTTAATGATCACGTTCGATGCATTTCCTAAAATCGTCGTTGGAATATTTTTTTCGCGAAGCCAATGCATCACTGCGCTTGCTTCTTTTTTATCTTTTGGAAAAATCAGAATGGCAGCACGGCCACCTGTTTTTGTAAATGTATAATTTTTAAGTGGTTCGTTGTAAAAAACTTTTACATCCGGAAACTCTGTTGAAAATACAGTATAATCCATATTCTTCTCCTTATTCGTAATCCTTTTAATACTACTATTCTAACACGATTACGTCAACTGAAAGCTAGCCCTTACACTAGGACTCCTTTAGCTACGCTTCCCACTCTTGCAATAGCTGGTGCACCATTTGCGCAGAACGTTTTCCAGCTTGAACGATAAACGTATCAAAATCGACTGCAGATGTTCCGCGTTCTGGAATATCTGAGATGGCACGAATCACGATAAATGGAACTCCAAACGCGTGACACGCTTGCGCAATCGCTGCCCCTTCCATTTCCGAAGCCATCACATCTGGGAAGTGTTTTAAAATATGTGTTCTTTGCTCACTAGTATGAATAAAGCTATCTGAAGAAACGATAAGCCCCGTATGGCTCTTTAAATCCACCTTAGCAATCGCTTGTTCAATCGACGGTAAAAAGTCTTGATTCATGGCAAAACGCGCTGGCATGCCCGGCATTTGCCCGTAAACGTAATTAAAGGCTGTCACGTCAGCATCACAATAGGCAAGTTCTGTTCCAATGACAATATCTCCGATTTCAAGAGAAGTACGAAAACCACCAGCAGAACCCGTATTAATGACCAAGTCTACTCCGAAGCGGTCAATTAAGATTCCGGTAGCTAGTGCAGACATCACTTTTCCGATTCCTGATTGGACTAGGACGATCGATTTCCCTACAAGTGTGCCTTCAATAAATTCCCAGTTGGCAACGGTTGTTCTCTTTTCAATCGTCATCTCTTCTTCAAGCAGACGTTTCTCTTCTTCCATTGCGGCAATAATTCCAAATTTCATTCTTTCACCTCATTATTATCGTTCGATCTGTTTCGCCATCAAGACGATATCTTCATATCCGTCACCGATTTTGACGCCGTTTTTTAGTCTGCCTTCTTCTTCAAAACCAAACTTTTCATAGAGACGGCGTGCCTTCTTGTTGACAGACACTACCTCTAATTCAACACGACTAAGCGTTGAGTATTCCGCGACCCAATCCAGCATTTCTTCCATCATCACAGTCGCAATGCCTTGACCCCAGTAGGACTTCAATACGCTAATTCCTAATTCACCACGGTGTGAAAATTTAGGATGCAAACTTCCCGCAATCGAACCTACAGCAATAATCTCGTCTCCATCTTTTGCCAGTAACATATATTGGTTTTCGTTCTCGTAGAGCGATTCAATAAACAATTCTTCTTGAGCCACAGAATACTTCAATCCTTCTGGTCCAAAGGAAAGAAAATCTGTTTCACTTCCTACTTTTTTACTATAATCTAATAACGCTTTAGCATCGTCTTTTACTGGAAGTGCAAATGTAATTTCTCGTTCTTTACTCATCTGTTGCCTCCTCCAATTTGTTGATAAATTCTTCGTACTCTTTTCCGTGTGGGACTAAACGAATCACACGATTTGACTCCCCGTCTCCTACACGGTCGATTTGAACTTTTAAGAACGTTGAAGGAAGTTCATCTTCGATATACTGCGCCCATTCAACGACGCACACACCACCCGCATAGAAGTACTCTTCGAGGCCCACTTCGCTTGCGCCACCACTTTCTTCAATACGATACATATCCATATGAAATAGCGGTAAGCGGCCCTTACGGTATTCGCGAATCAATGTATAAGTTGGACTCTTAATGACACGGTCGATGCCTAATCCAAGGGCAATCCCTTTTGTCAGAGTCGTCTTTCCAGCGCCTAAATCTCCTTCTAGAATGACGCAGCTATTTTCAAATAACGCTTCACCTAGACGCTGCCCTAGCGCCATTGTCTCCTCTTGTGATGTTGTATGTACTTCAAACATGATGCTACTCCTTCAAACTTGGTTCGTTGTCTTGCATAAAAAAAGAGCCAAGACAAACTGTCTTAGCTCATTATAGCATATTTCGCTTATTTTAGAACGCGTCCTAAAAATTCTTTCGTACGGTCTACTTGTGGGTTTTCAAAGATTTGTTCTGGAGTGCCTTCTTCAGCGATAACCCCTTTATCCATGAAGACAACACGGTCGCTGACTTCTTTGGCAAATCCCATTTCGTGCGTTACAACAATCATTGTTAGCCCTGTGTGCGCTAAGCTTTTCATTGTTTCTAACACTTCGTTTACCATTTCTGGGTCAAGTGCTGACGTTGGTTCGTCGAAAAGCAATACGTCTGGTTGCATCGATAATGCACGCGCGATAGCTACACGTTGTTTTTGTCCACCTGATAATTGACGAGGTTTTGCATTGATGTACGCAGCCATTCCTACTTTTTCAAGGAATTCTTTTGCGATTTTTTCTGCTTCCTCTTTTGATTTTTTCAATACTTTCATTGGTCCAACAATACAGTTTTCTAACACGTTTAAGTTGTTAAATAAGTTAAATTGTTGGAAAACCATTCCTACGTGAGTACGGTATTCGTAAATACTCTTGTCATGTTCAAGAATATTTTGGCCATCGTAGTAGATTTCGCCTGAAGTTGGTTTTTCGAGCAAGTTCACACAACGTAAAAGTGTTGATTTACCAGAACCACTTGATCCGATAATTGTCACTACTTCACCTTGTTTTACTTCAAAAGAAATATCTTTAAGAACTTCATTGTTCCCGAATGTTTTGCTTAAGTTTTGAATGGAAATTACTGCTTCGCTCATTTTGCATTTCCTTTCTGTCTAGTTTTTTCTTCGACTGCTGACATTGAGTTTGAGTTCAATGGATCTGAATAAATCACTTCATAGTTATCTGGACCATCTAATTTACGCTCGAAGTAACGTAAAATACGAGTCACTGTGAATGTCATGATGAAGTATAAAATTAATGTTACAAAGAATGTATCGAAGTAACGGAAGTTTTGTCCCGCAACTGTTTTTGTCGCAAAGTACAATTCTGATACAGAGATTACGTTCAATACAGAAGTATCTTTGATGTTGATAACGAACTCGTTCCCTACTGCTGGAAGGATGTTACGGAGTACTTGTGGGAAAACAACATAGCGCATTGTTTGCCAGTGCGTCATCCCGATAGCTTGGCTGGCTTCAAATTGTCCTTGGTCGATAGAGATAATCCCACCACGAACGATTTCTGACATATAAGCCCCTGTGTTAATCGATACGATGAAAATCGCAGCGAATGTCACGTCTAAGTTGATTCCAAACATTAATGCTGTTCCGTAGTAGATTACCATCGCTTGTACGATCATTGGTGTTCCACGGAAGAACTCTGTATAGCAGTTTAAAATGATGACTGCAATTTTTAAGAGAATGCGTTTAGGTCCTTTTTCTGGTAGTGGAATTGTTTTTACAAATCCAATTAACA
>CALALK010000185.1 GCA_937923125.1 uncultured Carnobacterium sp. | reverse complement strand
TGCGCTATGTGATTTTAATTAATTTGGCGCAGCTGAAAGGGTACGGGCAAAATGCTCTCCTCCTTGGGTTGGGAGCAGTCGAGAAAGAAAAAAGTCCGCTACTTTCATAGCGAACTTCACATTGTTTTATAACGGGATAATGGTGTCATTATCACTAGTAGCAGGCTCGGTTGAGATAATCTCAATCATCAGCCCATGTGGCAAGCAAATACTTGTCTGACCCGGCTGAGAAATCCAACCTGTTTGCACCGCGATTTGGTCTGGACTATTATCTTCCTTGTCACGGATACGCGTTCCATCGACTTCAATAATATTATATTGATCGTCATGCGGGAAGTAGATGAACTCTTCATGTGGTGTATTTTCACTGAGTTCAAAGCGCTCGATTTCTTCTCCGTCAATTGTGAGAATCGCGTAAATTTTTGCTTCTTCTTTTCTCGTTGCTTGTTGATAAGCAAAGATGGCATTTGGTAAAAATGATAGAACCAATAATACGAGCACAATGATAATATCGAATGGTTTTATCAAATGGGAATACTTCTTAAATATCGTTCTCATCCTTTAACTCTAATAATGTTCTACGTACTTCTGAGGCAATTTTTGAACCAATCACGAGTAATTCATACAAGGTGAAAGTTTCAAATGGAGTTACACGACCAACATAACGAATAAAAAGCTCGCCATCTGGGTCCATTAAAAGCGAATAATACGCCACTAACTCTTGATTCAAGCGATTAATGGCAAAGAGGACATCAAATAAATCTAATCCTAAATCTTTCCCATTTCCGATACCTTCATACGTAATCTGGTAATCGGTACGCTCCTGGCTATCATCAAACACGACGCTAAACGGAAACTCGGCTTCTCCTTCTGAATACAGACCAAGATAGGCCACCCCACCGTCACCTAAATCCTTCTTATCCAGTTTCAAATCACGATTCTTTAAAACCGTCTCAAACGATTCACTAACCTTCATCCTGGCCACTCCTTTCGCCATTTGTAACCTCTATTTTACTAGATTCCCTCCTATTTCACAACCAAACACCGAAATCCGACACTTTTCTTCTCTATTAAATACGAAAAAAATTTCTATTTGGCTTTTTCTGCACAAAAAAAGAGACTGAAGTTTCCTTCAATCTCTCTTGTAATTTAATTGATTAACCTAAACGTTGGCGAGAGTCCGCTGCACGTTGTAAGGCTTGACCAACATAGTTGATACATAACATCATGATTAAGATTAAGATTGTGGCTGGTAACCAAACCCATAATTTGTTTTCGATGATGTCCGCATTTTTCGCTGCAGAAATTAATGTACCAAGTGATGGTGTTGTAAATGGTAAACCGAAACCTAAGTAAGTTAACCCTGTTTCAATACCGATGTTCCCTGCTAAACGTAAGATTAAGTTAACGATAATTAATGAACTTAAGTTTGGCAAGATTTCACGGAACATGATTCGTAAGTCACTTGAACCTAATGTCTTAGATGCATTTACATAGTCTAAGCTTGCTTCTTGAAGAGTACGTGTTCTGAATAAACGAGCAGAACCTACCCAATAGAAGGCTGTCATGATTAATACAAAGTGGAACATTGTGTAGTTTGGAATCACTGTTACGAACACGATGATAATCATCAATGTTGGTAAGATCATGATAAAGTCAACGACACGCATTAAAGTTGTGTCCACCCATTTACCGTAGTAACCAGAAATCAATCCGACGATGATACCAATGATACATGTCAAGATTGTAATTGAGAAACCGATTAATACTGAGTTACGAGCCCCGATAATTAATAAGGCTAAAACGTCACGACCACTTTCGTCAGTCCCTAACAAGTGTGCATTTGTTGGGGCTTTATAACGACCTAAGATATTTACTTTCAAAGCAGTTTCTTGGTCGATAAAGAATGGTCCGATAAAGATGATTAAGAAAATCAACGCTAGTAAAATTAACGCGAAAAGCGCTAATTTATCTTTTAAAAACTCCCGTACAATAACCTGAAAACCAGCAGGCGGTGTAGATACGGTGCTTTCTTCAACGACAGTTTCTTCAACTGTATTTACATTATTTTGCTCCATTTGCTACTCCTCCTTTTATTATTGTACACGAACACGTGGGTCTACAATACTCATGATAATATCAGATAATAGCGTACCTAGAAGAGTCGCTGTACCGAAGAGTAATAGTAACGCTAAGATTACTGAGTAGTCACGTCCTGTGATTGATGTTACGAATAAGTTCCCCATTCCAGGATATGAGAAGATGTTTTCAATGAACACTGAACCACCGATTAAACCAGTGAATTCATATCCTAAGAAGGCTGCGATTGGCAAGATTGAGTTACGGAAGATGTGGCGGTTGAACACAACATTTTCAGGAACCCCTTTCGCACGTGCTGTACGAACGTAGTCTTGGCTCTTCGCATCGATAACCCCAGTACGTAAGTATTGAATCGTACCAGTAGTTGAAAGAATCGCCATCGTAAACGCTGGTAAAATCATGTGATGGAATTTGTTTACATAATAGCCAAGTGTTCCAGCAACTACATCTGAATCGACAGATCCACGAGTTGGGAACCAACCTAATGTATAACCAAACAACCATAATAAAACTAACGCGAATACGAATACTGGGATTGAGTAAGTAATGAATGTATATACTACGATTGCTTTGTCAGCCCAAGAGTTTTGGTAACGACCTGCAATCATCCCTAATGGTAATGCAATTAAGTAAGTTAGAATCATCGTTAGTAATGATAACCAAACAGTGTTACCAATACGTTCACCGATTAATTTTGTAACTTCATATTTGTAAGTATAACTTTGACCGAAGTCTCCGCGGAATGCTTTTGAAATCCAGTTCCAATATTGAACAGGAAGTGGATCATAGAATCCGGCTTTCACACGTAAAGCTTCAATTGTATTTGGATCCGTTTCTGGAGTAATTAAACCTGTAAATGGATCCCCTGGCATCATCTTCGCGATTAAGAATGCTAGCACACTAAGGATGAAGATTTGTGGCAACATTAATAACACACGACGTAAAATGGTTTTCCACATAATTAGTTTCCTCCTTTTGGATTTAATGCAACAGAGTGTGTGTCAGAGATTTTTTGTAAATCAAACACACGACCGTTTTCATCGTAGTAAAGTTCTTGATTTTCTTGATAGAATTTCTCAGCTTCTTTACGACGAAGTTTGTTTGCTTCACGGTTTTCTGGATCGATTACCGGAATCGCAGACAATAGACGTTTAGTATAGATGTGTTGTGGGTTCGCGTAAATGTCTTCCGCTTTCCCTGTTTCAACGAAACGTCCACGGTACATGATGAATAACTCATCACACATATGTTTCACAACCCCAAGGTCATGGGAAATGAATAAGTAACTTAAGTTGAACTCATCTTGGATACGTTTCATGTAGTTTAACACTTGCGCTTGTACAGATAAGTCTAACGCTGATACTGGTTCGTCGGCGATGATTAAACGAGGGTTACTTGCTAAGGCACGAGCAACACCGATACGTTGTCTTTGACCACCTGAGAACTGGTGTGGATATTTTAATAATGCTTCTTCAGATAATCCGATGATTTCCATTAATTCAATCACGCGTTTTCTCTCTTCATCTGGAGATAAACGTTCGAAGTTTCTTAATGGCTCAGCCACGATATCTAAGATACGTTTTTTAGGGTTAAAACTTGATAGTGAATCTTGGAAGATCATTTGTACGTTACGGTTGTAGTCTGAAGTACGACGACGTGCTTTGTTTGTTACGTCTTCTCCTTCGTAAATCACTTTACCGCTTGTTACGTGTTCTAGACCAATAATGGATTTACCAATAGTTGATTTACCAGAACCTGATTCTCCAACAAGACCGTAAGTTTTTCCTTCTTCAATTTCAAGTGACACTCCGTCTACCGCATAAACATGATCCGTTACTCGGTTAAAGAAGCCACTACGAATCGGATAGTGAACTTTTAAATCTTCAATGGTTACAAAACCGCTCATTATGCTTCCTCCCCTTCAAAATGGAAATGTTTATAACATGTACAACGAACGAAGTGGTTTGGTCCAACTTCATGAAGTGTTGGATCCTCTTCGTGAGCGTCCGCTGAAATCCATGGAATACGTGGTGCGAAACGGCAACCTTTACGTGGTAATTTTGGTAATGGTGGCACTGTTCCTTTAATCACGTGTAATTCTTGACCTTCAGAACCCGCTTGAGGGATTGATTGTAATAATGAACGTGTATAAGGATGTTGTGGATTTGTGAATAGCTCTTCAACAGGTGCTACTTCCACAAATTGTCCAGCATACATCACGGCTACACGGTCAGCAGTTTCTGCTACTACCCCAAGGTCGTGAGTGATTAAGATGATACCTGATTCAGTTTCTTTTTGGATATCATTTAATAAGTCTAAGATTTGCGCTTGGATTGTTACGTCTAAGGCAGTTGTTGGTTCATCGGCAATGATGATTGGTGGTTTACATGATAAAGCAATCGCGATAACCACACGTTGACGCATCCCACCTGATAATTCGTGTGGGTATTGTTTGTAAGTACGTTGTGGATTTGGAATCCCTACTTGTCCTAACAATTCAAGTACGCGTTCAGTACGTTCTTTTTCATTTAAGTCTGTATGATAATAAAGAGCTTCGTCGATTTGAGCACCAATTGTCATTAATGGGTTTAATGAAGCCAATGGATCTTGGAAAATCATACCGATATCATTTCCGCGAATTTTGTTATATAACGCTTCGTTTAAGTTTACTAAGTTCACATCGTTATAAATGATGTCCCCTGTAATCTTTGTATTGTTTTTGTTGTGTAAGCCCATGATGGTTGTCGCTAATGTAGATTTCCCACATCCTGATTCCCCAACGATGGCCAAAATTTCATTCTTTTCTAATGTTAATGACACATTATCTACTGCATCATAAAAATCATCTTTGATACGGAAACCAACGTGTAAGTTATTGATTTCTAATAGTGGCTTATCAATTGTCAAATCCGATTCCTCCTTATTTTCTTTGGTTAACTATTTCAATATTTAAAATAATAAAACAACGTTTCTATTATACGTTGCATGCTCTCTAAATGCAAATTGTATGACAATTCGAGCGCAGATACAGCGTATTTTTAGTTTACCATGAATCAAGCTTGATTACCATTATTTATGAGCAAAAAATTAACTTTTCTCATGTTATTTTAATTTTAAATTCAAATTTCACTAAATTCCCGTCATTAATGCGTTTTCATTGGTTTTATAGATTTGGTGCAAACAAAAAGAGACGAACCGAAGCTCGTCTCCTTCCAATTCTTATTTAGCACCAGTTTCACTAGTTAATTCTACTTGATATAAAGCAGACTTCTTGCTACCTAAGTTTACATCGTAGTATTTCACACGTTTGTTTACTGCTGTAATAGATTCTCCGACTAACGTTGGGAAGATAAATGCTTTATCGTGAACGTATTTTTGCCATTCTTTATAGAACTCAATGTTTTTAGCTGAATCGAATGCTTCTGTTGAAGCGATTTTCTTCATGATTGCAGTTCCTTCAGGATCCACATAACGTTCAAAGTTGAATTTCGCAGATTCTCCGAATAATCCTTCTGGGTTTGGATCATAACCTGTAGACCAACCACCAGCGAACACATCGATTTCTGGGTCATCCGCTTGAACTTTATCGTAGAATGAGTTTAATTCAATAGTACGTCCTGTATAAAGTTTTACATCCAATCCGATTTCTTTCCACCAGTTCAAGTATTGTTGAACAAGTGATTCATTGGCTTCATCACGAGTACGTGCTGCAAAGTTGATTTGTAGTTTAGAACCATCTTTGTTTTCACGTAAACCGTCACCATCAACGTCTTTATATCCCGCTTCATCTAGCAATTGTTTTGCTTTTTCTGGGTTATAAGTGAATCCTTCTTGTTCTTTGTTATAGATATCGTTAAAGAACGGAATGATGATTGAGTTTGAAGAATGTTGCAAGCCGTTATATAAGTTTTGACCTGCCGCATCAATATCGAGCGCGTATGCCATTGCTTGACGAAGTTTTACATCGGCCATTTTCGCATTTGGATCTGTTACGTTTTTA